>NZ_JBEZDW010000013.1:0-191704 GCF_040802045.1 Microbispora sp. NPDC049125
TCGACGAGGTAGAGGCCGCCGTCCTGCCAGATCATGTCCGGCTGGTACTTGTCGACGACCTCTTTGAGCTTGTCGTACCACAGTTGCTGTTCGGCGGCGTTGCCGAGCTGGCCGTACAGCTTCTTCAGCGTGGTGGTCGGCTGGGTGGGCACGTGGTCGTAGTAGCCGGTGAAGTTGTACAGGTGGTGCAGGGTGACCAGGAACTTCAGGTTCTTGGACCGGATCGCGTCGGCGAACAGCTTGACCAGGTCGAGCTTGGGGCCGCGGTCGACGGAGTTCCATTCGTTGACCTGGCTGTCCCACATGGAGAAGCCGTCGTGGTGCTCGGCGACCGGCCCGGCGAACTTGGCCCCGGAGTCGGCCACCAGCTGCGCCCACTCGTTGGGGTCGAAGGCGCCGCCGGCGGACTTGAGTTTCGGCGCGAACTGGACGAAGTTGCCGGCCTTGTCCCGCGCGCCGTCGATGAAGTTGTTGTACGGCCACGTCGAGGGGTCGCCGTAGACGCTCTTGTGGTGGGTGTTCTCGGGTGAGCCGTTGATGTACATGGTCCGCGGGTACCACTCGGTGCCGTACTCAGGCGTGGCGAAGGCCCCCCAGTGCCAGTACACGCCGAACTTCGCGTCCTGGAACCATTCCGGCGCGGCCGGATGCTGATCCACCGACGCCCAGGTCGGCTGATACGTGGTCGGCGCGGCATCGGCCGGGGCGGTCAGGCCCGGAGCCGTCAGAAGGGCTCCAACGAGCAGGGCCGAACCGGTCAGAGCGGTCCGTCTACGTAACTGCGACGGCTTCATGGGGGGCACGCTGACTCCTGTCGATGGTCCGCTCGGATCGATTCGATCGCGTCACCACCACACGGTAGGAATCACGCCTGTCCTGTCAAGACGGCATGTTCTGCGCACCGGCTCTCGCCGTGGCGTCGACGCTCGGCATAGGCCTTGAGCGGGGTCGATGGCCTCGGGGACTGGGCTGGCAGGGGGCAAGGCTTTCCTCGCGCAGGCGTTCCAGGTGAGGCGACGCTCCGATGAAAGGTTCATACTTATTACGCGTAATCTTGTCGGCCTTATCCCGGCGAAATCCGTAAGAGACGGGTTGTCTTCGGCGCGACTTCGACCCCAGGAAGCGGCGGTTCCCTGGTGGACGACAGAAGCGCGTCCGGCGTCGGAAGCGGCCCCACTCATAGATGAGCAGGCTTATCGAGCCTGGTTAGGTGGGCTAATCGCGGCATACGAATCGATTCGACACCGATCGTGGATCTTGTCCTCTCCCTGGTGCTGCGCGGCATCCAGTGGCGACTCGTGCCGGGCGCCGGTGGGAAGGATGGCGCCCTCGGCTGGCGGCCCGGGACGCTCAAGCGAGCATCGAAGGCTTGACGAGACGTCATACGTCATATGTGCTGTCCGCACCATCGGGCCCTGCCGTGCCGCATATGTCGGGCGCATCCTGTCGAGAGGTCGGTCATGTTTCGGTTTTCACTCGGACTCGATCGTCGTCGTGTGCTGACGACGGTCGGGATCGCCCTCCCACCCGCCGTGCTCCGCAGGCGGGTGGGAGGAGCCGCCGCCGCCGTGGCGCTGGTCGGCGCTGCCGTGTTCGGCGTCGGCGCCACGTCCGCAGCCGCGGCCACCAGCGTGCTCTACGTCTCACCGTCGGGCACCGGCACCGCATGTTCCGCGGCTCAGCCGTGTTCGCCGTCGGCGGCGCAGACGGCGGTACGGTCGTTGAACAGCTCCATGTCCGGCGACATCGTGGTGCAGCTGGCCGATGGCGCGTACCGGCTGACCGCGCCGTTGCGGTTGACCGCCGCCGACTCAGGCGGCAACGGGTACCGGGTCGTATGGCAGGCCGCTCCGTCCGCTCACCCGGTGATCAGCGGCGCGAAGGTGATCACCGGCTGGTCGGTCGCCGACGCCGGGAAGAACATCTGGCGGGCCAACGTCGGCGCCGGCGTCGACACCCGGCAGTTGTACGTCAACGGGATCCCGGCCACGCGTGCCCGCACCACCGTGAACCGGAACGACTTCACCTTCACCAACAGCGGGCTGACGTTCAGCAACAGCGCGTTGAGCTACCTGAACAGTCTCGCGAACCAGAACCGCGTCGAGCTGAGGACGATCAATTCGTTCACCGACCGGTACTCGCCCGTGCAGAGCATCAGCGGCAACGTCATCACGATGCAGCAGCCGGGGTGGAACAACAACACCTGGGGGTACGACGCGATGGCCAGGCCCGGCCGCGCGGGCCCGATGTACCTGGAGAACGCCTACGAGTTCCTCGACTCCGCCGGTGAGTGGTACGTCAACACCACGACCGGCGTCCTCTACTACAAGCCCCTGTCCGGGCAGGATATGAACACCGCCACCGTGGAGTTCCCGGTGCTGCAGTCGCTGGTGGACATCGGCGGCACGTACGACGCTCCCGCCCACCACATCTCCTTCTCCGGCATCACGTTCAGCGGGACCAGCTGGCTGGGGCCCAGCAGCAACCAGGGCTACGCCGAGCAGCAGACCGGCACGTACGTCTCCGGCACCTGGAACTGGCCCGCCGACCGGCTGAACTCCTGCTGGGTCGGCTGCCAGCAGTTCGAGGCGACCCGGCCGAACTGGAAGCAGATGCCGGGAGCGGTTCAGGTTTCCGCGGCCAACAACATCACCTTCAGCGACGACCAGTTCGTCGACCTGGGGCAGACGGCGATGGGCATCGGCAACGACGCCAACGCGCATGCCAGCGGTGTCGGCCTGGGGGCGAGCTCCATCACGGTCACCAGGTCCGTCTTCGCCCGCATCGCGGCCAACGGCATCGTGGCCGGCGGTGTCCAGGCCGACGCGCACCACCCCAGCGATCCGCGGATGGTCAACAAGGACATCACGATCAGCAACAACCTGTTGCACGACGTCGGCGTGGACTACCGGGCGAGCACCTCGTTCATGCCCACCTACGTCACCAACGCCACCGTCAGCCACAACGAGATCTACAACATGCCGTACTCGGGCCTGAACGTGGGCTTCGGCTGGGGCGCCAACGACGCCGGCGGCGCCGACGAGTACGCCGACCGCGGCCTGTACAACTACCAGCCGCGCTACACCACGCCCACCACCGCGTCGAACAACAAGATCACCGATAACAACATCCACGACACCATGCAGCTCATGACCGACGGTGGATGCGTCTACACCCTGTCGTCGAACCCCGGCGCGGTCATCAGCGGCAACTACTGCCACAGCATCAACAACTGGTACGGCCTGTACTTCGACGAGGGGGCCCGCTACTGGACGGCCTCCGGCAACGTGCTCGCCGACATCGGCACCTGGGCCACCGCCAACACCAGAGACAAGAACAACACCGGCAACCTCACCGTCACCGGCAACTGGACGTCCAGCAGCACGACCTTCGGCCTCACCAACGGCCAGCGGGGCAACGTCATCGGCAACAACACGCTCGTCACCAACGGCAACTGGCCGGCCGCCGCGCAGGCCGTCATGGCGGCGGCGGGCATCGAGAAGACCGGCAGCCCGTCGCCGTCACCTTCCCCAACCCCGACACCAGGAGGTCAGCAGAACGTCCAGATCGTTGGGGCCCAGTCCGGCCGGTGCCTGGACATCAACGATTCCAGCACGACGAACGGCACGCAGGCGCAGCTGTGGGACTGCAACGGCGGGACGAACCAGAGGTGGACCTATGACAGCGCGACCAAGCGGCTGACCGTCTACGGCGGCACCAAGTGCCTGGACGCGTACGGACGGGGGACCGCCAACGGCACCGCGGTGGTGATCTGGGACTGCAACGGCCAGACCAACCAGCAGTGGACCCTCAACTCCAGCGGCACGATAGCGGGCGTGCAGTCCGGGTTGTGCCTGGACGCCAGCGGCGCCGGCACGGCGAACGGCACGAAGATCGTCCTCTGGTCGTGCAACGGCCAGGCCAACCAGCGCTGGAGCACGCGCAGCTGATCGATGACCGACCGGCACCGTCAGGAGCCACCTGTCCTCCTGACGGTGCCGGCCGGAATGTCCGAGGAGGGCATGGGTTCGCCGCCGGCGCCACCACGCCGGCGGCGGGCTATGTGCAGGTCAGCCGCCGCTGTTCCGCACCGGGCAGGCGAAGGCCCTCGTCGTCGCTGTCTCTATGCTCCAGGAGAACCTGAGCAAATTGGAGACTGAGCAGACCATGGCCTTGCGGTTCGAGCATCGCGACACCGAGATCGACGCGAGCGTCGTCGACCGCGTGTGGCGCACCCGCAGCGAAGCCGAGGAGACGATGACATCCGCGGCGCGTACCTGCTGCCATCTGATCATCTCGCGGACGCGGGGACGCCTGCTCGCCGGCCTGCGCGGGCCGGAGACGAGTGCGACCACCGCACCGGTCCCGCCGGACACCGAGTTCCTCGGGGTACGGTTCGCACTCGGCACGGTTGTTCGGCCGCATCCCGCAGCCTCGATCACTGACGCTTACGTGCCGTTCCCCGTGACGGACTCGGGCAGAATCGTCATCGGCGGCGAGGACTGGGAGGCGCCGACGTACGAGAACGTCGAGCGTTTCGTCCGGCGGCTGCACGACGCGGGTCTGCTGGTGCGATCGCGCTTAGGGGGCGACGAGCACGTCGCCGGGCTTCCCGAGGCCGGCCCGACCGTGCGTACCATTCAGCGTCGCTACCGCGCGATCACCGGACTGTCGCAAACCGCCGTGACGCAGATCGACCGTGCGAACGCCGCAGCCACGATGCTGCGCGACGGCCACGACTGGCGCACGGTCGTCGAGACGCTCGGGTACTTCGATCAAGCCCACCTCGCACATGCGCTACGTCGCTACGTCGGGCACACCGCGGGCGAGCTGCAGGCGGGCGGACGTGCCGCGATGTCGTTCCTGTACAAGACCCATCCTGAGCCCGGGAGCTAACGTCGGCCTGCCTGCCGCGCCAGCCCTGGCCGGCTATCGGCAACCCGAATCCCGGAGGAGAACCGTGCTGCTCAGTGTCAACACCTTCGTCAGTCTCGACGGTGTCATGCAAGGACCCGGAGCCCCCGACGAGGACCGCTCAGGCGGCTTCGACCGTGGTGGATGGCTCGTCCCGCACGCCTCGGCGCACACCGATGAGGTCGTCGAGAGCTGGTTTCGAGAGGCCGACGCGTTCCTGTTCGGCCGCACGAGCTTCGGTCTGCTCGGCGGGTACTGGCCGAAGGTCACCGACCCTGACGACCTGATCGCCACCAAGCTCAACACGCTGCCGAAGTATGTCGTCAGCTCGACACTGACCGACGAGGAAGCCGACTGGAGCCCGACGACGGTCCTGCGCGGCGACCTGGCCGGCGAGGTACGCCGCCTCAAGGAGCTTCCCGGCAAGGAACTCCAGGTTCACGGAAGCTGGAAGCTTGTGCAGACGCTGCACCAGGCAGGACTCGTCGACGTCTACCGGCTGCTCCAGTTCCCGGTCGTCGTCGGGACGGGGAAGCGCCTGATCCCGGACGGATCGACGCCCGCGACGTTCGCAGCCGTCGAAGAGAGCTCGCGTGTACTGCCCGGCGGCGTCGTCTCGCTGACCCTCATCCCCGAGAGCCTCGGCGCGATCTCCGCGGGTGCGTACACCGTAGACGAGGGGCGCTCGGCGACGGTCCTTGAATGACACCGGTGCCTGACGGCTTCGGATCACCGGCGTCGGGCACCGGTCTGGCGCACCGGGCGCGTACCGCGCTCTTGGCCAGAACTGATGGGCGGCTGTCTCCTCGTGCCGGAGGAGTTTCGCGGGAGCCATCCATCACGGCCGGGTAGCCGAGCGCGGGGCTTACAAGCAGTTCTTGAAGGCGACCTTGGAGCTGTTGTACGAGCAGGAGTCCACCAGCTTGCCGGACGGGTTCCTGACATATCCGGTGTCCGAGGTCTGGTTCCAGATGTACGCGAACGTCCCCCCGGACCGGCCCCAGTAGCGGGTCGTGGAGGTGTTCGTCCCCTTGCCGGTCCGCACGGTGACGGTCTTCCCGGCTCCGAGGGTGAACGCGCCGAAGGTGTAGACGTGATCCGCGGCGCTCGTCTTGTCGCGGAGGGTCCACCCCTTCAGGCTGATCGCCTTCCTGGTCGTGTTCCTGATCTGCGCCCACTCCCCGTTCAGGCTGGCGTTCGCACCGTTGTCCGGCGACCCCGGCGAGTTGTAGTAGATCTTCACGAGCTGGACCGCGGGGAGTGCGGCGGCCTGTGCCGGCACGACGGGGAGAAGCGTCGCAGCCGCGACGGCAGCGGACAGCACCAGGGGGAGAGCGCGCACCTTGGAGTCCTCTAACTGGAAGAGATGGGGCGGTAGTGAGACGGCCGACCTCGCCTGCCGGTTGGCCGCGGAGCGCCGTTCCGTTGACGCTCGCGGCGAACTCGTCTCCTCCGCCGCACGCAAATCCGGGCTTACGCGAAAATCCGGACATTGCCCACCGGCGTGCCGTACGTGAGGCTATTTGGTCTTCGCGGTGGTGATCGCGGCGCGCAGGCCTGTCAGGAAGGCCTTGCCGTCGGCGTCGCCGCCCAGCCCCAGATAGAACGAAGTCGCGGCGTCCCGCGTCTCCCCCGACCACAGGCCGGTGACGCTGACGCCGCTCTCCTCGCCGTCCACCTGCCCGAACTGCGCGACCAGCGCGGACGTACCGGCGCTGACACCGTCCAGCCGGGCGGACCGTACGTGCGTGCCGCGGTTGACCCCGGTGATCGCGATGATCAGGTAGCCCGGTGTGTAGAGCGCCACCGAGCGGTGCTCGGTGTCCGGGTCGCCAGACCCTGTCATCCGGGCCAGCAGCCCCGGCTTGGACAGGCGCACGCTGCGGGTCTCGCAGCAGGCGACCGCGTCTCCAAGGACGTCGCCGAGCTGGTTCGCCTCGGCATGCGCGGTGATGGCCGCCCGCAGCGGGGGATCGATCTGCCCGGAGTCGATCCGCCGGCTGGTGCGCTCGTACTGTCGTTTCATGGTCTTCGAAGACTAGTGCTTCGGCCGTGGATGTGATCTGCCCCCGTGGGCGGGGTGAAGCGCTCCCGGATCACGAGGCGAGCTTGAGCCGGGCCGTGGAGCGTCAAGCTGGGTGATCTACCCTTCCGGGTAGAACAGGAACAGCGTGCAGCCCGTCGTCGTCTGCGGGACGTGTGAGCTGCCGGCGGGGGCGTGGATGAAGGAGCCTGCCGGGTAGGCCCGCTCGCCGTCGTTGAAGACGCCGGAGACCACGAAGACCTCCTCGGGACCCGGCTCGTGGACGTCGACTCCCCGCCAGCGGGTGTTCGCGTCCATCTCCAGCACAGCCGCCTTCGCGCCGTTGTCCCCGTTCCACAGCGGCCGCGCCCGGATTCCCGGGAAGACTTCGTGGACCGGGGCGTCCTGGACGGTGGACCACACGCAGGCGGGCGTGTTCCGTTCTGTCGTCATGGGGACAGCCTGGCGGCTGATCCGCCGCCCCGCCGAGTGTCAGGAATGACATCATGCGGTACTTTCGCGCCATGCATCGCGTGGTGACGCTGGTCCGCCCGCCGCAATCGACCTTCGAACTCGCCTGCGCGGCCCAGGTGTTCGGGATCGAGCGGCCAGGGCTTCCGGCGCGGTACGCCTTCGGCGTGTGCACGGAGCGCCCAGGCCCGGTCGCGACGTACGCCGGGTACGACATGGTCGTGACCGACGGACTGGACGCACTCGACGGGGCGGACACCGTGGTCATCCCGGGCTGGCTGCCCGTCGAGGAGCCACCCTCACCCGCGGTCGTCCGGGCACTGCGCCGCGCGCACTCCCGCGGAGCGCGGGTGGTCAGCATCTGCTCCGGCGCCTTCGCGCTGGCGCACGCCGGTCTGCTGGACGGACGGCAGGCGACCACCCACTGGGCGCTGGCGGACGAGCTCGCCGCGCGCTTCCCCCAGGTCCGGGTCGACCCGGACGTGCTGTACATGGACCACGGTGACGTGGCCACCAGCGCCGGCGCCGGGGCCGGCATGGACCTGTGCATGCACCTGGTCCGCCGTGACCAGGGCGCCTGGTACGCCGCGCACATCGCACGCGCCATGGTCATGCCGCCCCACCGCGAGGGCGGGCAGTTGCAGTACTCGGCGCCGTCACACCCCGCACAGATCGACGGCACACTCGCGCCGTTGCTGGAGTGGATCAGCGGGAGACTCGGCGAACCGGTGACCATCGAGAGCATGGCCGCGCACGCGGGAGTCTCAGCGCGTACCCTCGCCCGGCGGTTCGCCGATCAGCTCGGCACCAGCCCGGGGCAGTGGCTGCTCGCCCAGCGGATCGCCGCCGCCCGGGACCTGCTGGAGTGCTCCGACCTTCCGTTGGACGCCGTCGCCCGCCGCGTCGGTCTCTCCTCGGCCACCAACCTCCGCAGGCGCTTCCTCAACATGCTGGGCACGACGCCGGGCGCCTACCGGCGGGCGTTCCAGGCCAAGCCATGATGACGACCCCCTGAACGGCTGGAGTGTCAACCGGCGCAGTGGTTGTCGGCGATGGACCTGCCCGCGTCGGGGCTGCCGAGGGACGCCGCCGTGCTCCAGTCGGCGCAGGCGCCGCCGGTGTCACCCAGCCGGGATCTGGCCACACCATGCCGGTAATAGGCGTCGGCGTAGCCGGGGAACAACCGGAGCGCCACGTCCAGGTCGGATAAGGCCCCCTGCGGGTTGCCCAGCTCGATCCCGGCGACTCCCCGGAGGTAGTAAGCCTCCGCCAGATTGGGGTCGTAGGTGATGGCCATGGACAGGTCCTGCTGCGCACCCGCGTAATCCTTGAGCGCGATTTTCGTTTTGCCTCTCTCGCTGTAGCCGGGTGCGAAGGTCGGCAGCCGTGACACCACATAGTCGAGCTCGGCGAGCGCTCCCGCGTAGTCGCCGTTGGTGTACTTGATCATGCCCAGATAGTGGTACGCCAGCATGAAGTCCGGGTCGAGCTCGGTGGTGCGCTGGAAATCGGCCGCGGCACCCGCGTAGTCGCCGTCGCGGAATCTGGCGATTCCCCGGCTGTTGTGCACGAACGCCACGCCGGGTTCCTTGGCGATGGCGTCGCTCATGATGGTTTCCGTGTTCTTCCAGGTCGTGTTCCGGATGATCGACAGCGTGGCGAAGAGCACGGCGAACAATGCGATCGCCCCGATCGTCCCGGCGCGCAGATTGCGATTACGGTGCTGGAGCGCCTTGTCCGCGAAGTGCCCCACGATGAGGAAGAGGCCGACATACGGCAGGTACGCGTATCTGTTCGCGTGGTAGTTGTCGATGAGCAGGACGGTCTGGGGCAGCGCGATGTTGATCGCGAAGAACCCGAGCCCGAACAGCACGACTTTGCGGGCCGGCCTGACCAGCGACAGAGCCACGGCCCCGGCCGCCAGCACGAGGGGGAACAGGTAGAGATACCAGGGCAGGTTCTCGCCGGGGTATTCGTAGGCGAGCGACAGGTGGAACGGGTAGACCAGCCGCACCAGGTAGTCGACCGGCGCCGAGCAGGCCAGGAAGATCCGGTCGAGGAGGGTGTAGTCGTGCGGCGGGACCACGTCCTGCCGCACGTCGAGCGTGACCAGGCCCATGACCACGGCGACGACGAAGAACGGGATCTTCTCCAGGACCAGGCGCCAGGCCGGCTTCCGGCCCCGGAAGTGGTCGATGAGGAACAACGCCAGGGGAAGCGCGACCGCGGTCGACTTCGACAGTGTGGCCAGCCCGAAGAGGACCACCGACCAGGCCAGCGGCTGCCAGTTCAGCGACTTCAGGTAACGCAGGTAGACCAGCAGTGCGGCCAGTGAGAACAGCGTGGCCAGCAGGTTGCTGCGGGTGGAGATCCACGCGACCGTGTCCACGTTCACGGGGTGGATCGCGAACGCCGCCGCCACGAAGCAGGCGACGAATGGCCGCTCGGTCAGCCTGCGGATGAGAAGGAACACCAACGTCACGTTGGTCAGGTGCAGCGACACGTTGGTGAAGTGATACATGCCCATCGCGCCCTGGCCGAACAGATAGTCGACCGCGTACGACAGGTACACCAGCGGCGTATACATGAACTGGAGCGGGGTGGTGAACCAATGGCCGATGTTGGCCCAGCTGATTTCCCGGATGAGCGCGTTGCTCACCACATTCTCGGGATCATCGAAATAGACGAACCCGTTGCCGATGCCGTTGGCGTGCACGGCGAAGGCGGCCAAGAGAATGCAGAACACGATCAGTCGTTGCCGGGAACGATCCTGTGGTGGCGCCGCAGGCCTGCGCGCGGCAGCGCCGCGAACGCTGCGGCGCGCGGCCGGGCGAGCGGGCGTCATCACATCTCCGGTGAACGTCGTCGCTGTAGGGCGTCACAGTACATCAGCGCTCTTTCACACATCGAGTTTCTCTCGTATCGCCTGCTCCTCAAGACCGTGCGTTGATCAAGACCGTGCGTTGATCGCAGGACAGGTCGCGACGGCGTCCGGGCCACCGGTGCGCGGCATCTCACCGGTCCGCTCCCGCCGGGACTGCGCCGCCCTTCCGGGCAAGCCCCACCTATGAGACGGCAAATGTCTCTATTGCGCCTTTTGTCGTGAAAGCCTGGCGGGAATCCTCCTAAGATCTGCTCGGCAGCGGGGTGAGGCTCATGGAATCGCACCGTCCGCAGGACCGGACCGACGCCGCCTCTGACGTCGCGGGAGAATCCGAGGGAGCATGCTCGCGCCGCCGGTTCCTCATGTACTCGGCGGCGGGCGCGGCGGGATCCGTCCTCATCGGCGAAGCGTCAACGGGCGCCGGGGCTTTCGCGCCGCCACCCCCCGGGCAGGCGAACTTCGTCGTCCAGCAGACGCCGTCCTGGTATTTCATCCACCGCGAGAACGGCTCGGAGGAGATGAAGTGGGGCCCGGCCGGCCGGGCGGTCTTCCACGGGGCGGAGCGCGAGGATGGGGACACGATCCCCAACGACCGGTTCTACATCCACAATCGAGCGCGCCCGCCCGACATCGACCTCCGGACGTGGCGGCTCACGCTCACCGGCGACGCGCTCACCCGCCCCCGATCGTTCTCGTACGAGGACCTGCTGGCGCTCCCTCGGGTGACCTTGCGCCGCACACTCGACTGCGGCGCCAACTGCGCTGCCTTCTTCCCCAAACTTCCGCCCTCCGGGGCCGGAGGGCGATGGCTGCCGGTCGGCTTCACCCAATGGCACTTCGGCGCGGTGGGCGCCGCCGAGTGGACGGGGGCACGGGCCAAGGACGTGCTGGCGGCGGCCGGCGTCGACCGCCCCGTGGATGTGAAGTTCACGGGCCTGGACGAGATCTCCACCGCCCAAGGGGTGGTCCACTATTCGGAGGTCGTCCCGGCTGAGAAGGCCCTCCAGGACGACAGCCTGCTCGTGTACCGCATGAACGGGCAGGACCTGCCGGTCGATCACGGTCATCCGCTGCGGCTCCTGCTGTCCGGGTGGGGCGGCAACACCCAGGTGAAGTGGCTGGGGACGATCGAAGCGTCCAGGCGCCGCATTCCGGTGACGGGTCCGCAGGCCAACCAGGTGCTCGCGGGGCCCGCCTATCCCACGCCGGTCCGTCCGACCGTCGGCCGCGTCCGCAGCGCCATCGAGCACAACCCGGAGATCACGCTCCTGCCCGGCGACATCACGCTCCGTGGGCGCGCCTGGTCCGGCGCCGGGGCGGTCGATCGGGTCCACGTCGCCGTGGAGAGGCTCGTCACGCCCGGCCGATGGGTTCCCGAGATGCCGTGGCGCGAGGCGAGGCTCCTCGGCACGCCGGAGCCCTTCATGTGGGTGCGCTTCGAGGTGCGGTGGCGGGGGGCGAAACCGGGACAGTACCGAGTGATGTCACGCGCCAGGGACAAGGCCGGGAACGTCCAGCCTCGCCCCGAGGACGTCGTGTGGAATCAACACGGATTGGGCTACAACGGGCACGCCCCCCTGGACGTCATCGTGCTGCCTGCCCGCGACATGCCGTAGCGGGGCGCCACCGGAGAACAGCTCAGCCGGTGACTGTCTCCCGCAGGAAGCCGATCAGCAGGGGGTTCACCATGTCGGGGCGCTCCAGGCTGGGCAGGTGACCGGCCCAGCTCAGTTCGAGGTGACGGGAGCCGGCGAGCCGGCGCGACAACCGGACGGCGATCTGCCGCAGGTCCGCGAGGTCATGGGCACCGGAGACGATCAGGGTGGGAGCCGTGATGGCGGACAGGTCGGCATCGGTCTCGATCTGCTCGAATTCCTCGACGGCGGCCAGCTGCACCTCGAAGGCGTGGCGTTGCATCCGGCGAACCTTCTCCCGGGTCGCCTCGTCGGCGTGGGGGCCCAGCCAGGTCTCCACGTTGAGCTCCGTCGCCCCGGCGATGTCACCGGCTTCGATCAGCGCGTTCTCGCGCTCGCCGAACGCCTTGAGCTCGGGACCGGGCTCGTGTCCCGCCATCGCGGTGCAGAGCAGCGCCAGCGAGGTCACCCGCCGCGGCCGGCGTGCCGCGATCTCCAGCGCGACCCGCCCGCCGCCCGAGCTCGCGATCAGTGCCGCGTGCTCGATGCCGAGGACATCCAGCAGGTCCACGACGTCCTGCGCGTTGTCGTACGGCCTGTCAGGCACGGGAGTCCGGCCGAATCCTCGCAGGTCGCAGCGCACCACGCGGTAGCCGGCGCCGGCCAGGGCCTCCATCTGCGGATCCCACATCCGGCGGTCGCACACCGTGGAGTGCAGCAGGACCACCGCCGGGCCGCTTCCGGCCACATCATGAGCGATTGTCATTGAGTCAACCTAGAGGTCCGATTCCCGGCGCACATCCGAATTTCACCCGGGGGCAAGCCTGTGCACCCGGGCCGGACGGGCTCGACGAACGGCGCCGTCCGGAGACACGGAGCGGTCAGAAATGGCCGGCCAGGTGCCGGGCCGTCCACCGCGCCAGAGCTTCGGCGCAGCCGGCCACCGACTCGCGCCAGCTCCTGACGGCGCCCTCGTCCGCCTCGTCGCTGACATGCTTGACGATGCGAAGCGGAACACCTGCCTGGGCCGCGGCCGTCGCCAGGGCGTAGCCCTCCATGTCGACCAGGTGGGCCCGGGCCGCGAGGCGATCGCGCGCGTCGGCGTCCGCGACGAAGGCGTCGCCGGTGGCCAGGACCGGGCCGCCGTCCCCGTCCAGCGTCAGCGCCGCTCCGTACGTCTCACCGGTGAGGCTGCGCAGCAGGCCGGTGTCGAGGTCGTGCTGAATCACGGTGCTGACGACGTGGGTGCCCGTCCATCCCGGACGAAGCGCTCCGGCGGTGCCCAGGTTGACGATAAGAGAGGGGCGGGGGCCACGGGCGAGGGCGGTGGCCAGCGCGACCGCGGCGTTGACCTTGCCCATGCCGGTGAGCAGCATCGGCAGGCCGGTGCCGAGGAACTGTGCCTCCTCCTTGACCGCGAGCACGAGCAGTGGCCGGTCAGCCGTGATTTCACCGACGAGTTCCATGGCCATACGGTAGGTGCTCCGGCTCGGTGACTCACTGCCGGGTGGCCCCCGCTCCGGCTCATCGGATGACGCGCAGCCAGATGTTCGTCGCTCCCGGCGCCTGGGTCAGGCCGAGGCGTTCGAGCCGCACTTCGCTCCCGCCCGGGTGGTCGAACAGGCGGACGCCGTCGCCGAGCAGGACGGGCGCGACGCACACGAAGATCTCGTCGAGCAGGCCGGCGTCGACGCACTGCCGGGCGATGTCGGCGCCGAGGACGTTGACGTACTTGTCTCCCGCGGCCGCCTTGGCCGCCGCCACACCGCTGCCGAGGTCGCCGACGAAGGTGACGCCCGGCACCGGTGTGTCCGGCGCGTGGTGGGTGAGCACGAACTGCGGCCCGCTCCAGCCTCCGCCGAACGGCTTGCCCTCCTTGGCCGTGCCCTTGTGAGGGTCGTCGCCCCGGAAGGTGCGGTTGCCGACGAGGAGGGCGCCGATGTCCCCGATGAGCTCGTCCACCGCCGGATTGGGCCCGAGGTGCGCGGTCAGCCAGCCCATGTCGCCGCCCGGCCCGGCGATGAAGCCGTCCAGCGACATGGTGCCCGAATACAGCAACTTCCCCATGATCGACCTCCGTTGAGTTCTCCTGTTCGTTGGGACGGCGGATCGCGTGGAAACTCATCGGTGCGGCAGGAAGGCGCGGCCGTCGTCTCCATGGGCGGCCACGGGCGTCAGGAGAAGCGCTCGATCGTCACGGGGATCAGGCCCTCGTGACGCATCACCGTGGTCAGCTCCCGCAGCAGCGGGCCGAGGGCGCCGCCGGACGGGCTGTTCAGGTACGCGGTCACGTCGAGGCACCAGGCGACGCCGGGCCCGATCCGGCGCAGATCCCAGGTGAACACGTCGGAGGCCAGGCGCAGGCGCGCGGTGCCGACCACGCGGGCACGCGGATCGGCGGAGTCGCCGGGGGCCGCCATCCGCCAGACGTCCCGCAGGCGAGCGAGGCGGTCCTCGCCCAGCTCGTTGGCGAACAGGACGCGGTAGAGCCGCCGTTCGCGGAACCCGTCGGGGGCCTGCGGAGCGCTGAGCAGGAGGGGAGCGGAGCCGGGCAGCACGTCGTGGTCGCGGAAGTAGGTGCGCAGCGCCGTCTCGTCCGGCAGCTCACCCCCGCCGAGCCTGCGATAGACGTCCTCGGCCTCGTGGCGGCGGACGGCGGCGATCCGGGCGCGCAGCCGGGGATCGGTGCGCATGCCACGGATGAAGGCCGCCGAGCTCCACCAGCCTCCCCCCGCGGTCCATCCGGCGCCGGCGAGGCCGACCGTCGTGTGATCGGCGGCGAACAGGAACTCCTCGACGACGAGGCCCTCGGCCTGCCCGGGCTCCGGCAGGAGCGAGTAGTAGTGCAGGGCCTCGGGGGAGGACGCGCCGGCGAGCTCCCCCGGCCCCTGCGTGGCGGAAGTCATCTGGTCATTCTGCACTTCCGGCGCGGGTCAGTCGGTGCGGAAGGGGTCGTGCTCGGCGAGCAGCTTGTCGAGCCGTGCCTGGTCGACCCGGCTGACGACGTTCGCCTCCTCCTGCCGGTCGCGTACGCACTTGGCCAGCGTGAAGGACGAGGTCACCACGTACAGCAACCCGATGGCGAGGAACGACCGCATCCAGGTGCTGACGGGCAGCAGCGTGATGCCCACGGCGAGGGCGCCGAAGGACACCGCGAACGAGATGACGGCCTGCGCGTGAAACGCCGTCGTCGTGGTGGGCTTCACCGTTTGTGTCATGCGCCCATCCTGCGAGGACGGCCGGCTCCGATCCTGAGCACCGATACTTAAGTTACCGATGAGTACGGCCCACGCTCAGTGTCCGGGGTTGATCGAGCCGCCGATGAACATGGCGGCGAGCATGGTGAACAGGAACGCCTGCAGGAACTGGATGAAGATCTCAAAACCCGTCAGGACGGTCGCCGCGGCCACGCTGAGGACGCCCACGGGGAGGCCTGCCACGGTCGGCTGCTCGAACAGGAACCAGAACCCGGCGGCGCTGAAGAACGCCAGCAGCAGGTGGCCCGCGAACATGTTGGCGAACAGCCGCACGGCATGGGTGAACGGCGCGGTCACGAAGGTGTAGAGCAGCTCCATCGGCGCGAAGAAGACGATGGCCAGCGGCTTCGGCAGCCCGGGCGGGAACATCAGTCCTGTCAGGTAGCCGCGCAGCCCGTGGTGCCGTACGCCCAGATAAATCTTGATCACGTAGACGACAAGGGCGAAGACCGCGGGAAAGGCGATGTGCGAGTTCACCGGGAACTGGACGCCGGGGACGACCCCGAAGAGGTTCCACAGCAGGATCAGGAAGAACAGGCTGAGCAGCAGCGGCATCCAGCGGTCGGCGTCCTTGCCGAGGAACGGCCGGGCTATCTGGTCGCGCACGAACAGGTAGCCGTACTCGCCCGCGTTCTGCAGCCCCCGGGGGACGAGCTGCGGCCGCGCGAACGCCCTCCACACGAGGGCGCAGACGACGAGCACTCCGGTGGCGGCCAGCACCGCGGGCTTGTTCAGCCAGCTCGGCGCGCCCTCCCAGAGAGGGGGGAAGTCCAGCAGTTCGACGCCGGGAGCGCGGAAGTCGTCTCCGATGAGGGTGGCGGGCACGGCGATTCCCTTCGTCCGTCGTGACACCTGAACTGGGTACGGCGTACTCAGTTTGCCGGTTCGACGATATCCACCGGGTACGGTGTACGCAATACGTCGTCGAAGCAGGCAACCGGGAAATGACCGCTCGCGAGAACCTCTGGATGCGCCCCGAGCACCCGGCACGGGGACCCCGGCCGGGTTTCAGCCGCGCCCGCCTCGCGGAGACCGCCGTGCGGGTGGCCGACGCCGAGGGGCTCGACGCCATCTCCATGCGGCGGCTCGCGGCCGAGCTTGGGGCCGGCACGATGTCCCTCTACCGGTACGTGTCGGGCAAGGACGACGTCATCGACCTGATGATCAACGCCGTGCTGGCGGAGTACCTCCCGGACGGCACGGTGCTCACCGGCGAATGGACGGCCGACCTCCGCACGCTCGCCTGGGACGTACGGCGCTCGATCACCCGCCACCCCTGGATCGCGCCGCTGGTGGCCAGCCGGCAGCAGCCCAGCCCCCACGGGCTGCGGGTGATGGAGAGCGCGCTCCACATGCTCGACGGCCTCGGCCTCGGCGTCAACGAGATGCTCACGATGATCGGCAGCGTGTTCGCCTACGTGCACGGCTTCGTGCAGAGCGAGCTGGCCGACCGCGAGGCGATGCGGCGGACGGGGCTGGACCTCGTCCAGTGGATGGCCCTGCAGTTGCCGTACATCCAGTCGGTCATCGCGAGCGGGGAACACCCGATGCTGGAGCGGATGACCACCGAGGGCGGCCGGGACTACATCGACGCCGACGAGCGGTTCGCCTACGGGCTCGACGGGCTCCTGGCGGGGCTCGCCGCCCGTCTCGACGCGCGCCGGCAGGGCCCGGCCCCGGATCGGGCCTGACGCGGCCGGCGGGCTCCCCCTCGCCGTGGCCGGGTGCCGCCGATGTGGACGACGCCGGTCAGACCCCGTGGATCCGGCGGACCTGCGTCCAGGCGCGGGAGTCGAGCACGCCGGCCCGGTTGTCGAACGAGGCGGACGCCACGTGGACCGGCCCGCTGAGGTCCAGGAAGCTGTTGTGGTCGGCGTCGGGATCCCACGTGCGGGTGGGGATCTCGATGTGGTCGGAGCGGTCGCGGCGGTCCTGGCTGGTGATCTTCAGTACCTCCGCGCCGCCCCGGTAGGCCCGGAGCACCACACAGGGGCGCACCTTCGATCCCGGCGCGTCCTCGTACGGCACGTCCGCCCACCAGATCTCGCCCGGCGCCGGGCCGGCCTGCGCCGGAGCGTCCGGGCCGGAGCCGCCCGCGCTCTTCCCGCGCCGCGAGGGCCCGGGGATTCGCGTCCCCCGACGGCCGTCGCCGTGTCCCGCGCCGGCCCGGTCACCGCGCGCGGTTCCCGCCCGGCCTCCCCGCGTGGAGCGGGTCCCCGCCTGCCCGCCACGGCCGGGACCGGTCGCGGCCCGGCCGCCCCGTGAGCCCGCGCCGCGCCGAGTCCCCCCGCGCCCGGCCGGCGGGGCGCCCCTCCGTCCGCGTACGGCCGGGCCGCGCCGCCACACCGCCGCCAGGCCACCGAGCAGGACGAGCGCAGCCACGACCAAGACCACCCAGAGCATGCCCGCCAGCCTACGTCGGGCCCGCCCCCGGCGGGGACGCGGGATCAGGGACGGGCGTCCCACTCGGCCAGGATGCGGGCCTCCTTGTCCGGGTCGATGCCGTGGCTCAGGCGCGCCGAGCCGAAGCTGCGCTCGTCCACGGGGATGTCCTTCAGCCATTCCCAGGTGTCGCGTACGGTCTCGGCGAGCGGCCGGCAGGTGAGCCCGGCGGCCTCGGCCTTGGCCGAGGAGAAGTCCCAGGCGCCCGGATACACGGGAGGCAGCCACAGGGGAAGCTCGGTCCACTCCTCCACGCCCTGGTCGACGAGGAACCGGTCGTCCACCCAGACCAGCTCGGCGCCGGACCCGGTCACCGCCACGCACTCCTCCAGCCAGCTCCCGAACGTCACCCTGCCCCGCACCCCTCCGTTCAGGAAACGCCCGGTCGTGCCCTTCTCCGCGTGGTCGAGGGTGAACTCCGCGATGTCCCGGGCGTCGATGAGCTGGATCGGCCGGGACGGATCGCCGGGGGCGAGCACGCGCCCTCCGGCCGCGATGCGGGTGAGCCACCACGGCAGCCGCCCGACGTTCTCGTGCGGCCCGATGATCAGTCCGGGCTGGACGACCAGCGCGCCGCCGTCGAAGTACTGCTCCACCGCCCGCTCACACCCGGCCTTGAGCTCGCCGTAGTCGCCGTCGTCGGCCCCGGCGTCAGGCGGGCACTCGAAGGTCGGGGAGTTCTCGTCGATGCCCGGCGTCTCCAGCCTGTCCGCGTACGCCGAGATGCTGGAGATGAACGTGTAGTGCGAGGCGTGCCCGGACAGCGTGCGCGCCGAGTCGAGCACGACGCGGGGAGTGAACCCGCACACGTCGACGACGGCGTCCCACCGCCTGCCCTCGACGAGCCGCTCCAGGTCGGCGTGGACCTCCCGGTCGCCGTGCACGGCCTCCACGCCCGGCAGGTCCGCCCCGCTCCTGCCCCGGTTGAACGTCGTGACCTCGTGCCCCCGGGCGAGCGCCTCCTCCACGATCGCCCGCCCGAGGAACACCGAACCACCTATCACCAGTAATCTCATGCGGCCATCCTTCGCCCGTCCCGCCGCGGTGTCGCCGGGGTTTCACCGCGGGCGGACGGACTCCGCTGACAGCGGAAGGCTCCGCCCCCGCTCAGCCGGTGCGCAGCTCCGCCACCGGAGTGAAGCGCTCCCGGTCCAGCAGATGGACGCGCGCCGACGCGATGTCGAAGTACAGGCCGGTGAGCTCCAGCTTCCCCGCCCGCACCAGCGCGTCCACGTACGAGTACGTCCGGAGGTTGTCGAGCTGCTGGATCACGTTGACGCGGCAGAGCCGGTCGAGCGGGCCGGCGTCGTCGCCGGCGGGGGAGTCCACGAAACGGGCAAGGCTCGGACGGCCGTGGCGCATCCAGCTCCGCAGCCCGGGCAGCTCCGGCACCTCGTCCAGCAGCGCGGCCATCGCCCCGCACCCCGAGTGGCCGCACACGGTGATCGTCCGTACCTTGAGGACCTTCACGGCGTACTCGACGGCCGCCGCCACCGAGTCGTCCGGCGGCGAGCACGACGCGCGCGGCACCAGGTTGCCGATGTTGCGCAGGGTGAACAGGTCGCCCGGCCCGCTGGCCGTGATGATGTTGGGCACGACCCGCGAGTCGGCGCAGGTGATGAACAGATGCGAGGGCGTCTGCCGGCGGGCCATCCGGTTGAACAGCGGCCGCGCCAGGGGCGCCGTCCGCCGCTGGAACTCCCGCGTCCCGCGCAGGAGGTCCGCCGCCGTCTCACCCGGGGCCGCCTCGGCTCCGTGGATCACCGGGCCGCCGTTCAGGGCGGGCGAGGTGTGGGAGCGGCGCCGGTCCGCCCACGGCAGCCACCAGCGGTCGTGACGGGGCGGGATCCTCGCGGGGAAGACGCGGGCGCCGCTGACGCCGGCCGCGTACCACTCGCCGTGGACCTCGTCGATGTCGACGGCGCCGCCGCTCCGCTCGTGCTCCAGCCGCCAGGCGTGCAGCGCCTCGAACGCGGCGTTGTCCATGAAGTCCAGGCTGAGGTCGAGCTCCACGGCCGATCCCGGCGGGACGGCCGCCAGCGCCTCGGTGAGGCGCGGCACGCCGATGAAGGTCAGCGACCCGGTGACGACGATCCGCCAGCGGCGCTCGGCGGCCTGCCGTACGTCGACGGACACCCAGGCGAGGCGGCGCAGGGCGAGCAGCGCGGCCAGCCCGAGCCCTATCACGACGCCCTCGGCCAGCCCGATCACCACGACCCCGGCCATCGTCACGAGGTAGACCGGCACCTCGCGGTGGCCGCGCAGGTTGCGCGCGTGGGCGAGGTTCACCATCTGCACGCCGATGAACAGCAGCAGCGCGGCGAGGGCCTCCAGCGGGATGAGCCCGATCATCCAGGCGAACGCCACGGTGAACAGCAGCACCCACACGCCGTGGAGCACCGTCGACCAGCGGCTGCGCGCACCCGCCCGCACGTTGGTGGTGGTCCGGACGACGACGCCCGAGACCGGCAGCCCGCCGAGCGCGCCGGACACCAGGTTGGCGAAGCCCTGCGCGGTGAGCTCCTTGTCGAGGTCCGCGCGCGGGCCGTCGTGGAGACGGTTCGACGCGACGCACGTGAGCAGGGATTCCACCGCGGCCAGCAGGGCGACGAGCAGGACGGCCCCGGCGATGGCGTGCCAGTCGCCCTGCGGCAGCAGGGGGCCCTCGACGGACGAGAACCCGCCGCCCAGGTCGACCTTGGTGAGATCCCAGCCGGTGAGCGTCGCGGTCAGCGTGGCCGCCATCAGGGCCGCCAGCGGCGCGGGCACGGCCCGCAGCCGGGGCAGCCGCGACCACACGACGAGGATCGCGATCGTGAGCACACCGATCATGACGGCGTGGTTGTGGTTGTGCACCACCTGGGCGGGCAGCTCCACGATGTTCTCCAGCGCCGAACGCTGGGGCTTGCCCCCGAGCACGATGTGCAGCTGCGACAGCGCGATCACGACGCCGACGCCGGCGAGCATGCCGTGGACGACGGCGGGGGAGACGGCGAGCGCCGCCTTGGCCACCTTCAGGGTCCCCAGGGCGAGCTGCACCAGCCCGGCCAGCAACGTGATCATGCAGGTGGCCCGCCAGCCGTACGTGTGGACGAGCTCGGCGACGACCAGCGACAGACCGGCGGCCGGGCCGCTGACCTGTACGACCGAGCCGCCGAGGGCTCCCGCCACCACGCCGCCCACGACGGCGGCGACCAGTCCCGCCGCGACCGGCGCGCCGGAGGCCACCGCGATGCCCAGCGACAGCGGCACGGCCACCAGGAAGACCACCAGCGAGGCCGGCACATCGTGCTTGAGCACCGATGCCCGGTTACCGCCTGAGATGGAACGACTACAGCGCGTCATGGGGCGACCCTACGGCAGGGATCGCCCCATGGTCAGGCGGGGAAAGGGAAAATCAGCGGTAGTAGTCGGGATAGTCGGTCTCGGGGTTGCGGTGGCTGCCCCGGCGGGCCGCCGCGGCCTGGGAGGCCTCGTCGCCGTACAGCTCGTCGTAGGAGGGCCAGCTCCCGCTCGTGTTCTGCTCCGGAAGGGACGGGTGCCCGCCCGTGCCGGCGCCGTACCCCGGCTGCTGGTCGTACCCGTAGGTGCTCTGTCCCGAGGGGACGTCGTACCCGGCGGACTCGTACGGCGACACCGCCGGCGGGGGGCCCGCCGGGGTTCCGGGGCCCGAGCCGCGGCCCGTGACCGTGTCGGACTCGTCGATCGTCGCCCAGCCGGCGCTCACCTCGTACGACGAGGAAGGAGACGGCGGGGGTGCCGGGGACGCCGGAGCGGAGCCGTAGGTGTGTCCGCCGGCGGAGTAACCGGCCGAGTAGTCCTCGTACGCCGGGGTCTGATAAGTCTCGGCGTTGGGCCAGGAGGACGCGCCGCGCGGCGGCTCCGGGTCGTCCAGAACGTCGTGGGAAGGCCACGAGGGCGAAGAGGAAGACGCGGCGGGATAGCTTCCACTGGCCGCCGGCCACTCCGGCTCGCCGACGGGAGCCGGAGAGGCCGGGAGGTCGGCCGGGGGCGTCACGGCGTACGACGAGCCGGTGTCCGCCGCCCGGAACGGGCCGGTGGTGCCGCGGGGCGCCTCGTACGCCGACCAGGGGTCGAAGGAGTCGGTGCGGGGAGCAAGCGGGTCGCCCGCGGGAGAGACCGAGCCGAGGGCGTCGACCGGCGGGGTGGAGGGGAGGTCGAAGGGGCCGGCCCCGGTGACGGCCGGGAACGAGCCGCTGGTGCGGCCGGCGTCGTAGGAGCCCGAGGCGTAGGACCCCGTCGACGTGCGGGTGGCCTCGAACGGCCCTGTGCCGGTTGAGGCCTGGAACGGCCCTGCGCCGGTTGAGGCCTGGAACGGCCCTGTGCCGGTTGAGGCCTGGAACGGCCCTGTGCCGCCCGGAGCCTCGTACGCGCCGGTGCCGCCGGGAATCTCGTACGAACCCGTGCCGGCCGGGGAGTCGAACGGACCGGTGGCGGCAGAGGCCTGGAACGGCCCGGTGCTGGGCGAGGCCTGGAAGGGCCCGGTGCTCGCGGAAGCCGGGAACGATCCGCTCGTACGGCCCTGCGCCTCCGCGGACGCGGCGGCGGCGCGGCGGCTGGCGGACCTGGAGGAGCGGCCAGGCCTGGAGGACCGGCCCGACGGGGCGGCGGCAGGGCCCGGGGACGTCGCGAACAGGTCGCCGGCGGGGGCGGCGTCGAACGGGCCCGTCCCGCCGGAAGCGGCGGAACCGCTGGAACCGGCGGACCGGCCGCCGGGCAGGCCGGCGTCGAACGGGCCGGTGGACGCGGAGCCGATCGGCCCCGTGGAGGGGGCGCCGGCCGGTGTCCCGAGCACTCCGAGCACGTCGGGCGTGGGCGCGGAGAACGTCACGGTCTTCTGCTCGGCCATGGCGGAGGCGGGCCGGACCGGCTCGACCAGATCGGCGAGGCCGGCCGCGGCGGGCCGCGGGGGCAGATGGCCCTGGACGGTCGCGGCGTCGGGGTCGCCGGCCTCGGCGAACGCGTCGGCCGGGGAAGTGCGGGGCGGCTTGGCGCTGTCGCCCCGGGGCATCCCGGTGGGGTCCGTCGTCAGCGGGCGGGGGGTGGCCATGCGGGCGGCGATGCTGCCGCCGAAGCCCCCGTCGTCGGCCCGGACGCGGGACCAGTAGTCGTCGTCGTAGTCGTCGGGCTCGCCCCACTCGTCGACGCCGCGCTTCCCGCGCGGGGCGGCGGGCTGTTTGCCCCCGCGCTGCGCGGGGCGGGCCTGCCGGCCTCCGGGGCGGGGGGCGGGACGGGAGGAGCCGGCGCGCTGTTTCGGCGCGTCCCGTTCCTGCGGCTCCTCGAACGCGTCGAATCCGGCGGGGAAGCTCTCGAAGAAGGTCTCCTCGGCGGGGCGGCGGGGCTTTGGACCCTTGTTCTCGGCCATCGCCTTCAGCCGGTCGGCCGAGAGAGCACTCTCCCTGCGGTTCATCGACCGCATGCCCAGTGCCACGACCAGCAGCACAAGGAGCACGACGGCGACAAGACCCGAAATGACCGCAGTCATAGCACCACCCTCAAGGCCATGGCCTTTCTGCGGCGCCGGTGAGATCGCGCGGCCATCGACGCGACCTGCCCCTCATGACCACCTGCGCTCAGCAATTGGATCCGATTCTGCTCGACCACAATGACCGTTGTCACACCCTAGGCGAAGATTGGTGTAGCACGACTACCTCCGGTGCTCAGCATGTCACCCGATGGTGGCCGCCGTGAGGCGTCCGCGGGCGATGGTGTGGGCGGCGATCCCGTCCAGGGTTTCCGCGAGGGAGGCGCCCTGCTTGAGATCGAGTTTCGCGTTGAGGGCGTAGACAGTGAAACGGTAGCTTCCCTCGGCCTGGCAGGGGGCCGTATAGCCCACCTTCCCGGCCGTCGTCCTGCCCTGCCTGGCGAAGCCGCCCCCCACGCCTCGGGGGACGTCGCTCTCACCGAGCTCGGTTGTGTTGGGATCGATGTCGAACACCACCCAGTGCACCTCCGAACCCGTACGCGGATTGCTGTCGTCGACCACCAGGGCCACCGACTTGGCGCCCGACGTTCCCGACCAGCGGAGAGGCGGGTTGCCCAGCTTCCCCTCGCAGGAGTAGTCGTGCGGCAGGGGGGCGCCGTCCCTGAACCGCGGGCTCGACACGCTGATGACGTCGAGGTTCCTGGACGAACCGTCGCCCAGGATTCCGCAGCCCGACGCGGCCAGCGTGACCGCCGTGACGGTGACGGCGGCCCGCGTGACCGCGGCTTTACTCAGCGACCCCATGCCCGTTGATGCTACGCGGAATGCGATGGTGCCCCGACCGGATCGCGGTGATCCGTGCCGTTCCCTACCCCTGGCGCCTCTCCGACCTGGGCACATGCCGCTCGATCCCGCAGCCGGACCGTTCCTGCGGGCAGGGTCGCGGACGTTGTCCACAGGTAGGCCGCACGCGCCGACGCCGCCGGGCGCTTTCCGCCACAATCGATGCATGGACGGGATGGGCGGGAGCGTGAGCTTCGCCGTCCTCGGCCCACTTGAGGTGCGCCGGGACGGCCGGCTCGTCGACGTCGGTGGGCGGCGGCTGCGCGCCCTGCTGACACTGCTGCTGCTCGACGCGGGCCGCACGGTCGGGACGGAGGCCCTGGTCGCCGGCGTGTGGGACGGCCGGTCCCCGAACGGCGTCGGCAACGCCCTCCAGGCGCTTGTCTCCCGGCTCCGCGCGGCCGTCGGCCGGGAGCTGGTGGTCGGGGGGCCGTCCGGCTACCGGCTCGCGGTCCCCCCGGGCCAGGTGGACCTGCACGTCTTCACCCGTATGGCGCGGGAGGGCCGGGTGGCCCTGTCCGAGGGCGACGCGGCCCGCGCCGCCGCCATCCTCGCCCAGGCCCTCGGCCTGTGGCGCGGTGCCCCGCTGACCGACCTGCCGGGAGGCGGGACGGAGGTGGCCCGCCTGGAGGAGCTGCGGATCGCCGCCGTCGAGGACCGGATCGAGGCCGAGCTGGCCCTCGGCCGCGACGCGGGCCTCGCCGCCGAGCTCAGCCTCCTCGTCGCCGCGCATCCGCTGCGCGAGCGGCTGCGCGGACAGCTCATGCGGGCGCTCTACGCCTCCGGCCGGCAGGTGGAGGCGCTCGCGGCCTACGAGGACGCCCGCGCCGCGTTCGCCGACCAGCTCGGCGCCGACCCTTCTCCCGCACTGGCCCGCCTGCACCTCGCCATACTCCGCCGCGACCCCGCGCTGCCGGTCCGCGATGGCGTCGTCCCCCCTTCCGATCCCGTACGGCTCTCGCACCCCGGCGGCGTACGCGAGGGGACGGCCCCCCACGAGCGGCGCCCGCCACACAGGACGCCGGAGGGGCCAGCGGAGGGGCTGGCGGAGCCGGCACCGGAGCCGTCTCGGCCGGCCAAGGGAAACCTGCGGGCGCGCCTGACCAGCTTCGTCGGGCGGGAGGAGGACGTGGCCACGGCCGCCGAGCTGCTCGCCGCCAACCGCCTGGTCACCCTGCTCGGGCCGGGCGGGGCGGGGAAGACCAGGCTCGCGGTCGAGTCGGCCGACGCCGTCTCGGCGCGGATGCCGGACGGGGTGTGGCTGATCGAGCTGGCGTCGCTGCGCGATCCCGCTGAGGTCGCCCAGACGGCTCTGTCCGCGCTCGGCCTGCGTGATCCCGGCCTGATGCCCGCCCGCCCCGGAGCCCTTCACGCGTATCCCGCGCCGGATCCCGCGGCGGCTCTCCCGGCGCGTCATGCGGCAGGGCACGGGCCGGACCCCGGAGCGGGTCCGCCACCCGGTCACGCACCCGGCGCCGCGGCGGGCCGAGCGCCCGATCCTCGGCCGGTGGGGGAGCCCGCAGGTGAGCATATGGGTGAGCAGGCGGGAGAGCTCGACGCCACCGGACGCCTCGTGACGGCGCTGGCGGCCCGCGGCATGCTGCTCGTGCTGGACAACTGCGAGCACGTCGTCGAGGCGGCGGCGGTGCTCGCCGATCGGGTGCTCGCGGAATGTCCCGGTGTGCGGATCCTGGCGACCAGCCGCGAGCCCCTTGGCATCACGGGCGAGACGCTGTGGCCGGTCCGGCCGCTCGGCCTGGAGCACGCCGTCCGGCTGTTCGCCGACCGGGCGGCGGCCGCCCGCCCCGGCTACCGGGCGGAGGAGGAGCGGGCCGCCGTCGAGCGCGTCTGCCGTGAGCTCGACGGCATGCCGCTCGCCATCGAGCTCGCCGCCGCCCGCCTGCGCAGCCTGTCGGCCGCCCAGATCGCCGACCGGCTCGGCGACCGGTTCCGCCTGCTCACCGGCGGGAGCCGTACGGCGATGCCGCGCCACCGCACTCTGCGGGCGGTCGTCGAGTGGAGCTGGGACCTGCTCGGCCAGGAGGAGCGCGATCTCGCCGCGCGGCTGGCCGTCTTCGCCGGCGGCGCCACGCTGGAGGCGGCGGAGGCGGTGGGCGGCGAGCTGGACGTGCTCGGCAGGCTCGTCGACAAGTGCCTCGTGGTGTTCGAGGGTGGCCGCTACCGCATGCTGGAGACCATCCGCGCCTACGCCGCCGAGCGGCTCGCCGAGTCGGGGGAGGAGCGGGCCGTCCGGCTCGCGTACGCCCGCTTCTTCGTCGATCTCGCGGAGACGGCCGAGCCGTACCTGCGCCGCGCCGAGCAGGTCGAATGGCTGGCGCGGCTGTCCGCCGAGCACGACAACTTGTCGTCGGCACTGGCCTGGGCGATCGAGGCGAAGGAGACCGATCTCGCGGTGCGGCTGGTCGGCGGGCTCGGCTGGTACTGGTGGCTGGTGGGGCATCGGGCCGAGGCCGCCCAGCGGGCGGCGCAGGTGATCAAGATGGCGGAGGGGGCCGATCCGGCCAGGCTCGCCCTGGCGCACGCGATGTACGGCATCACCTGGATCGGGGGAGGGGCGGGGAACTGGGACCGGGGCAGGGAGAGCCTGGAGGCGGCGGCCGAGGCGGCGCGGCGCGTCGGACGGGAGGCGCCGCATCCGCTGGTGGCGATGGCCCCGCCCGTCATCGCCCGGTTCCTCGGCCACGACTCCGATGCCGAGCCCTACCTGGAGGAGCTGCTCGACCAGCCCGACCCGTGGCTCAAGGCCGTCGCTCACATGTTCCGTGGCCACCTCCACCTCAACGCCGGACGAGCGGCGGAGGGCGAAGCCGACATCCGGATCGCCCTTGAGCTGTTCCGGACGGTCGGGGATCGGTGGGGGGTGGGCAACTCCCTGGCGGCCCTCGCGGAGGTCGGCGGCATGCGGGGGGACGTCGCGGCCTCCATCCCTCTCATGCAGGAGGCCATCGAGCTGGTGAACGAGGTCGGCGCGGTCGAGGACACTCCGTACATGCGCACCCGGATGGCGATGGCGCTCAGCGCGACCGGCCGGCGAGAGGCCGCGGTGGCCGCGCTGGACGAGACGCAGGAGCTGTGCGACTCCACGGGTGACGTGGTGGGGATGGCCGGTGTCCGGCACGTCCGCGGTGATTTCGCCCGAGCGGAGGGCGACTTCGACGCCGCCCGCCGGCACTATCTCGACGCTTTACGGCTGCTCGGCGACTGGGGTGGGGTGCCCCGCCAGTTCGAGGCGTCGATCCGGTCGTCGCTCGGCATGCTGACCGAGCAGGAGGGCGACCTGGGAAGCGCCCGGCGGCTGCACGACGAGGCGCTGAGCCTCGCGGCCGAGACGCGGGACGGGCCTGTCCTCGGACAGGTGGTCCTGGGGTACGCCGCGCTCGCCGTCCAGGCAGGCGACCATGCCATGGCCGCCGTGCTGCTGGGAGGAGCGGCTGCCATCAGCGGGTTCTTCGACGTCGTGGGCTTCGACCAGGTCCGCATCACCGAGGCCGCGAAGACCGCGCTCGGGGCCGGGGAGTTCTCCCGGTGCCACGAGCGCGGTCGCGCCATGCCTCGCGAGGAGGTCGTCGCCCTGGCGGCCCAGACACCAATGTGACCCGGCCCCTGCCCGGGCTCCCCTTGCCCGCGCTTCCTTTGCCTGGGCTTCCCTTGCCCGCCCTCCTCCTGTCCGCCCTCCTCCTGTCCGCCCTCCTCCTGTCCGCTCCCTCCCGTGCGCGGGAGGCGGGCCGGTCAGACGCGCGTGCGCAGCGCGCGGACCGCGAGCGGGGCGAAGACCAGCGCGATCCCGGCCGCCCACAGCAGCGACGTGATCGCGTCGGACGCCACCGGGCCGCCGCTGAGCAGCCCCCGGACGGCATCGGCGAGGTGGCTCACCGGGTTGATCTCGACCCACCTCCGCAGCCATGAGGGCAGCGTGTCGGTGGGGACGAAGGCGTTGCTGGTGAAGGTGATCGGCATCATCAGCGAGAACATGAGGATCTGCACCTTCTCCGGCTCGGAGACCTTGAGGCCGAGCAGCACCGCCGGCCACGACATCGCGAGCGCGAAGGCCAGCAGAAGGGCAAGTGCCCCGAAGACGCCGGTGACGCCGGTGTGCACCCGGAAGCCCAGGATCAGGCCGAGGACGATGAACAGCGCGAACGCCCAGGCCTGCTTCAGCGTGTCGGCGACCACCCGGCCGGCCAGCGGCGCCACCCGGCTGATCGGCAGGCTGCGCAGCCGGTCGAAGACCCCTTTGGTGATGTCGGTGTTCAGCCCCACCGCCGTGGTCAGGCTGGCGAACAGCATGTTCTGGGCCACGATCCCGGGCAGCGCGAACTGCAGGTAGTCGCCGGTCGACCCCGCGATCGCCCCGCCGAACACGTACGTGAAAAGGAGGAGGAACATGACCGGCTGGACGCTGAGGTCGAGCAGCTCCATCGGGTTGTGCTTGATCTGCACCAGGCTCCGCCAGGCCAGCGTCGCGATGTGGCGGATCGCCGCCACCGGCGTGACCCTCGGGGACAGGCCGGCTCCCGGCGCGGCCTCGGTGATCGTGGTCATCGTCTCTCCTCGCCATCGGTGCGTCTCATGTCTGCGCCCGCCCCGGCCGTACGCCGCGACCAGGGCCGCGCAAGCACGCCCGCAGCCGATCGCGGCCCGGCCCGGCCGGAGCGAGCGGGCGGTTCGCCGCGTCCCCGGCTCCGGGGGCTCACGCGGGAACCTCCGGCCGCGCGCCCGCGCCGGCGTCCCGCTCCGGTGCCACGTCCTCCGCGCGGTGCCCGGTCAGCGCCAGGAACACCTCGTCGAGGCTGGCCTTGCGAAGGGACAGCTCCGACGCCACCACCCCAAGGTCGTCGAGCCGCCGGACGATCACGGGCACCATCGAGGGGTCGTGGACGGCCGCCGTCACCTGCCCGCCGACGGTGTCCGGCGCCACGCCCAGCACCTCGCCCACCACCCGCTCGACGCGGCCGAGATGGGCGGCCTCGACGGGCCGCACGTCGAGCACCTGACCCCCGGCCGCCGCCTTCAGCTCGCCGGAGGTGCCGCGCGCGATGACCTTTCCCTGGTCGAACACCACGATCTCGTCGGCGAGCTGGTCGGCCTCCTCCAGGTACTGCGTGGTGAGCAGCACGGTCGTCCCGTCGCTCTGGAGCCCGCGCACGACACCCCACAGCTCGGTGCGGCTGCGCGGGTCGAGGCCGGTCGTCGGCTCGTCGAGGAAGAGCACACGCGGGCGGCCCACGATGCTCGCCGCGAGGTCGAGCCTGCGGCGCATGCCGCCCGAGTACGTCTTGGCGGCCCGGCCGCCCGCGTCGGTCAGGTCGAAGCGGTCGAGCAGCTCGGCCGCCCGGCGCCTCGCGCCGGCCCTCGGCATGTCGAGCAGGCGGCCGATCATCATCAGGTTCTCCACGCCGGTCAGCGCCTCGTCGACCGCCGCGTACTGCCCGGTCAGCGCGATCAGCGACCGCACCTGGTGCGCCTGCCGTACGACGTCGAACCCGTGCACCCGCGCCCTGCCCCCGTCAGGTCGCAGAAGCGTCGCGAGGATCCGGACCGCCGTGGTCTTCCCGGCGCCGTTGGGCCCCAGCACTCCCACCAGGCTGCCCGGGGACACCTCGAGGTCCACCCCGTCGAGCGCCTTCGTCTGCCCGTAATGTTTGACCAGGCCGTCGGCCTGGATCGCATATGTCATCGGCTCTCCCCTGTCACGTCACCGAAAGTGTCACCGGCGCCACTGACAGAGCACTGAGCCCCCGGCCCGGCCGCTGACAGATCGCTGACGGCCTTCCCCGATCTTCAGGGGGCCGGATCTCAGGGGGCCGGATCTCAGGGGGCTCGATCTCTTAGGGTGGACGGTGTGACAGGTCCGCTCCGCGATCCGGCCCACCCTGTGTCGCGGCGTGCCATCGCGCTGTGGCTGATCGAGGCCCTGATCGGGTTCGTCCTGCTGGTCGGTGGCGCGACGGTGGCCGCCTGGGCGCTCGGCGGCTGGGACGTGCTGCCCGGCGGGTTGACCGAGCACGCGTGGCTGCTGCCCGTCGTCGTCGGCGTCGTGATGGCGCCGCTGGTGGTCGTCGAGCCCCTGTGGCGGTACGCCGTACACCGCTGGGAGCTGTCCGGCGACGTGGTGTACGCGCGGTCGGGCTGGCTGAGCAGGGAATGGGTGTTCGTGCCGGTGAGCCGCATCCAGACGGTGGACACGGCGCAGGGATGGTTCGAGCGGGCCCTCCGGCTGGCCACCGTGGAGATCAGGACCGCCTCGCACGCCGGGTCGTCCACCATCAAGGGGCTCGACGGCGCGGTCGCCGCCCACCTCGCGGAGGAGCTGGCGCGGCGGGCCGAGGAGCTCAGGGACGACGCGACGTGACCGCGCCCCCCTCACATCCCTTCCCGCCCGCTCCGGCCGGGCCGGGGCGGGAGCCGTACGGGCGGGGAGGCGCGCGGTTGAGCCCGCGCGTCCTGCTGATCGACCCGATCCGCCTGCTGCCCTCGCTCATGCTGCCGCTGGCGGGGGTGCTGGTCGCCGGGGGCTTCTCACCCGCGTCGTTCGGGTGGGCCGCGTTCGGTGTGGCCGGCTCCGTGATCTACGCGACCGTCCGGTGGGCGACGTTCACGTACCGGATCGTCGGCGACCGCCTGGAGCTGACCCGCGCGTTCGTGAGCCGCTCGGTGCGCACGATCCCGCTGGAGCGGATCCGCGGCGTCGACGTGACCGCGCCGCCCCTCCACCGGCTGCTGCGACTGGCCGTCCTCAAGATCGACACCGGTGCCGGGGGCGGCGAGCAGGAAGGCGTCCTCGACGCGGTGACGATGGAGCAGGCGGAGGCGCTGCGCGCCGTCCTGCTCGCCCGCCGTCACCCGCACCCCGCCGGTACGACGGAGGGGGCGGGGGTGACCACCGGCGGCACGGGCGGAGCGGCCACCACAGGCGGCGCCGTCTCGCCCGCCGTTCCCACGCCCGGACCTTCCGGTGCGTCCGGTGCGTCCGGGCGGATCCTCGCGCGGGTGCCCCGGACATGGCTCAGGTACGGCCCGCTCTCCGGGGCCTACTTGCTCACGCCGTTCGCGCTGGCCGCCGGCGCGGTCGGCCTGATCTTCCAGTGGGGAGAGGAGTTCGGCCTGACCGAGCGCACGGCCAAGCAGGCGCTCGCCTGGGCGTGGAACCATCCCTACCTGCTGGCCGCCGCCGCCGCGCTGCTCGTGCTCGCCATGCCGTTCGTGGGCGGCGTGATGTACGCCGTCCTCCACTGGGACTTCACCCTGCGCTCCCGCGACGGCTACCTCGTGGCGGAGAGGGGCCTGCTCACCCGTAGGGCGGTCTCCCTGGAGAGCCGCAGGGTGCGGGGGTACGAGCTGGTCGACGGCCTGATCGAGCGCTGGGCGGGGGTCGTCAGGCTGTGGGCTCTGGTGACCGGACTCGGTGACTCGGAGACGCGCGGCCAGCTGCTCCCGGTGACGCCCAGGGCCTTCGCCGCGCGGGTCGCCGCCGACGCCGTCGGGCCGTTCACCGTGCCGCTGCGGCCCCACCCGCGGCAGGCGCGCCGCCGCCGGCTGTTCAGGGCCGTCGCGCCGTGGCTCGCCCTGGCCGTCGTCGCCCTCCTGCTCGGCTGGGCCGTGGTCGCGCTCGCCGCCCTGCTGGTCGCCGGAGTCGGAGTGCCGCTCGGGCTCGACCGCTACCGCAGTCTCGGGCACGCCTTCGACGGGGCGCGGCTGTCGGTCCGCTCGGGATCGGTCCGCCGGGCCCAGACGGTGCTGGAGGGCCGCGCCGTCGTCGGCTGGACGCTTCGCCAGACGGTGTTCCAGCGGCAGGCGGGGCTGCTCACCGTGGTCGCGGGAGTCGGCGCGGGCGGGGGCGGCTACGCCGCGATCGACACGGGAGAGGCGCAGGGCGTCGGCTTCGCCGCCGAGGTCACCCCCGACTGGCTCGGTCCCTTCCTCGCCGACCCTTCACCGGGAGGCCGCTCCTCCCATGGCTGAGAACCCTTCTCCACGCTGCGGAGCCACGCGGGGAAAAGACGCCTGACGCCTCAACCCCGCCGCACCGGCTGCCGGATGCCTCCGGCCCGTGTCAGGTCGGAAGAGGGAGGCGAGGCGAGGCCCACCGAGACCTTCCTGTCGCAACTCACCCGTCCACCGGCGCTGGGGTTCGCCGCCGGTCGAAAGGCCGGGTAGGCGCCGCGTCAGGCGTGCGACCGGCTGCTCCGCGCCCGGTGCGCGGCCACGTTCACCCGGTTGCCGCAGGTCTCGTACGAATCCCACCGTTGCGTACGGCTTCGGGTCGTGTCGTAGAAAACGTGCCGGCACTGTTCATTGGCGCAGGCGCGGATGCGCGACCACGTGTTGTCGCGGACCAGTTCCGCCACGTCCAGCGCGATCCGGCCGACGATGTGGTCGCCGGAGACCTGTTCCAGCCGGGCCTCGCCGCGCGCCGAGAAGACCTGACGGAAGGTGGCGTCGGAGACATCGGCGCTGAGGTTCGTCCAACCCCGTTCCGTGTGCTCCGGGTCGGCCGCGCCGACGACCGCCATGAGATCGGTGCGTACGGCGCGGATTCGGTCGAGTTGATGGGGTGTCAACGTCACGCCGGCCGGCTGCCCGAACGCGGCCAGCACCTCGGCGGCTGTCGCCGGGTCGTCGAGGGTGTCCGGCAGCGTCGGGGTGGCGTGGGGGCGCGTGTTGAGCAGCGCCACGATGCCCGCGGCGCGGGCCGGCACCTTTGGCTCCGTTGCTGCTGGCGACTCGTGCGTACCCATGCGTGAAGCGTACGCGGAAATGGTCTAAACGGCAAAGGCCTTTACAGGCCCTGGTGTGCGTGCTACAAAGTAAGCGTCAACAGCATATAGTCGCTTACATCGCACCAAGGAGCCTCCATGAGTCACCTGTTCCTCACCGCCGTCGGCGGCGACCCCAACGAGACCGTGCAGCTCAGCCAGGACACGGACCTGACCGTCGGCGACGAGGACGTCCTCGTCGCGGTCGACGCCGCCCCGATCAACCCCGCCGACCTGCTCTTCCAGCTCGGCTGGTTTGGTGTCTACCCGCAGGTTCCGAACGCGCTCGGCGCCGAGGGAACCGGCCGAGTGCTCCAGGCGGGCTCGGCCGCCGACGCGAATCTGGTCGGGCGTCGCGTGATCATCCTGCCGACCTTCGTTCAGGGCACCTGGGCGGACAAGGTGGTCGTGCCGGCCCGCAACGTCATCGCGGTGACCGAAAACGCGGACCCGCTGCAGCTCGCCATGCTTCCGGTCAACCCGGCCACGGCGTACGCCCTGCTGACCGACTATGCCGACCTGAAGCCGGGCGACTGGATCGGGCTGAACCTGGCCAACTCCGGTGTCGGCCAGTACGTCATCGCCCTCGCGAAGCGGCGCGGCATCAAGACCCTCGCCGTCGTCCGTCGCGAGGAGGCCGCCAAGCGGGTACGTGAGCTCGGCGCCGACGTCGTACTCGTCGAAGGAGCGGACCTCGGTGACCGGGTCGCCGCCGCGCTGGGTGGCAGCCAGCTCCGCCTGCTGTTCGAGGGTGCTGGCGGCTCGGAGCAGGTCGGTGAGCTGATCCGTTCGGTGGAGGCCGGCGGCAGCGTGGTGACCTTCTCCGCGGCGACCGGGCAGTCGCCGGTCCTGCCGCTCGGCGACCTGATCTATCGGGGCATCTCGCTGCGCGCCTTCTTCATCCTCAACTGGATCCGCGACACCCCGCGGGCCGAGCTGGAGCGGATCTACACCGAGCTCGCCGAGCTCGTCGCCGAGGGTGCGATCAGCGCGACAGTGGAGGCGACCTACCCGCTGAGCCGGTACCGGGAGGCGCTCGCCCACGCCGGCCAGCAGGAGCGTTCCGGCAAGGTCCTGTTCGCCCCGCAGCAGACCGCCTGATTCCGCGACCCGGCTGGCCGGTCGGCTGACCGGCCAGCCGGCGTGGTGATCAGACCGCCGGTACAGGGCTGAGCTGCCGCAGCAGCTCGGCGCTGTCGAAGGCCTCCCAGCGCTCGACGATCCGTCCGTCGGCGAACCGATCGAACGTCATGATTGGGACGGAGAACCGTCGTCCGGAGGCGGCAATCCCGGCGAACTCGCCGATCTGCGTGCCGGCGAACGTCCACCGGCAGGCGATCACGTCTCCGGACGCGACCAGCTCGTCGACGGTGATGCCAGCGTCGAACGTCGTCCAGAGCCCGGACACGAACGTGGTGATCCCGTCCCGCCCGGCCGGCATGCCAGGCGGGAGGTGGTGGTCGACGACGTCCGCGGCGAGCAGCGCGTCGTACGCGCCGGCATCCCGGTTGTTGAACGCGTCGACGAATCGACGCAGAACCTCGGTGTTGGTGGACTCTTCGCTCATCGTTCTCGCTCCTGCCTGCTCAGGACGCCGGGACGTCGTCGTGATCGGTGTTCTCGGCCACCTCGCGCCAGTCGCCGAGCTCCTGCTGGAGGTTGGCGATCTTGGCCTCGATGTTCTGGATCGTGTCCCGCCCCAGGGGCAGCCGTATCGGCGCGCGACCCGACTCGACCACGTCGATGAGCGCGCTCGCGGCCTTGGCCGGGTCGCCGGGCTGCACGAACGTCGCAGTGCTCCGCCGGATCTCGGCGACCGGCCCACTGGCGTACGCATCGAGGGACGCAGCAGTACGACGGAGGCTGTTGTCTTTGACGAAGTCCGTACGGAAGTAACCGAGTTCCACGGCCGTGACCCCGACCCCGAACGGCGTCAGCTCGGTGTGCAGCGCGTCGGTGAGACCCTCCACCGCGAACTTCGTCGAGCTGTACACGCCGTACCCCGGCAGCCCGATGATGCCGAGGAGGGAACTGATGTTGAGGATGTGACCGGCACGCTGGCGGCGCATCTGCGGCGCGACCGCCCGGACGACGGCCAGCAGGCCGAACACGTTGACGGCGTACTGATCGCGGACCTCGTCGTCGGCCGACTCCTCCACCGCACCGAGCAGCCCCGATCCGGCGTTGTTGACCAGCACGTCGATGCGGCCGAACCGCTCGATCGCCGCCTGGGCCGCGTCGGCGGCCTGCCCTTCGCGGGTGACGTCCAGCGCCACCGTGAGCAGGTCGTCGCCGGCGTGCGAGAAGGACTCGCGCACCGCCTCCGGACGGCGAGCGGCGGCGACCACCTGGTGACCTCGGCGTAGTGCTTCACCGGTGAGGTGCGCACCGAGTCCGCGGGAAGCGCCGGTGATGAACCAGACACTCATTGATCCTCCTTTCCCCGCGCCGGGGTCGGCCGGCGCGCGTGATTCACCCACTAAGTAAGTGTCTGGATATATTTGACGCTTACCGTTCTGGCACGCGTCATCCACGGCCGTAAAGATGGTTGTTGTCTAGACCATTACGCGAGAGCGGTCTCCGATAACCCGCGGATCATCACGCGGCGCGGCGGCGCGGGTCGGCGTTGAAGGCTGCCCGGAACCGCTCCGGATCGTCCGGGATCATGAGGACGATCGTCCGGTTCGGCGCGCCGGCCACGGTGAGGAACTCGTTCCTGAAGCGCATCGGGCCGGCCGGCTCCGGAACGTACAGCGTCTTGTGGTGCATGATCGCGGTGTTGCCGCACGGGAGAGAAGCACGGTCAGCGCGCGGCGAGGCGGGCGCGGGCGGCGGCCAGTGCCTGCCGTGTGGCCTGGCGGCTGGCGGCCGACTGGTCGCGCAGGGCGGCGGCCTGCGCTCCCCGGGCCCGGAGCATCGTGGCGTAGCCCCGGCCGTCCTCGTCGACGTGCCGCGGCGAGCTGCCGCCCGATCCGGAACCGCACCAAGGCAAGATCGTTCCAGCGGGCCGGTTCCGGTTCACACGAGGGCGGCGAGCGCCGGCCCGTGGGGCCGGGTGCGGCGATGCGGTCTTCCGCATCGCCGCACGGAGTGGGCCGTCACCGGGCGGTGGTGACCACTTCGTCGCCACCTTCGGCCTCGGCCTCGACGGCCGCTGTGAGGGGAGGCGCGGGCGGCTCCTCCGGCGTCAGGCGCTGGATCTCGATGGGCCATTCCGCCGCGAGAGCGGCGATGGCGGCGACGGCGGTGACGACTGGAGCGGCGATGAACGCCACCACGCCCACCGCCACGGGGACCTCCAGCACGGTGTGGCCCTGGGGGTTCCGCACGATGACCCGGCGGACGTTGCCCTCGTGAATGAGCTGCTTGATCTTGTCGGCGAGTTCGGTTCCGCGGACCCGGACTTCTTCCTTGGTGACCGTCATGTAGGGCCTCCCTTACGATCGCTCGTGATCTCAGCATCCCTCACGAGCGCTGTCGAAGAGTGGGGCCGAAGGTCCCCCGGATGATGGCGGACGGCCTCGTTCTCCGCCGCGCGAGAACTCGACGGCCGGCGCGGATGTCCGCGCCGGCCGCTGCCGATGTCTAGACGCGCAGGTCAGTCCGGCTTGCGGGCGCCGAACATGATCTCGTCCCACGTGGGCACCGACGCCCGGCGGCCACGCCCCTTGCGGGGCCTCGGAGGAGCCGGCTTCGGCACCGGGGGAGCGGCCGGCTCAGGCTTGGCGTCCGTGGAGCCGTCCTTGGCCGCCTCGCGAGCCGCTTCCTTCAGGTCGTCCGCGGCGCGGGCGGAAGCGGTGGCGGCGGCGGGCCGGGGAGCGGGCCTCGGCACGGGCCGTGGAGCGGGCGGGACGGGAGCAGGGGCGGCCGCGGGCGCGGGCGCAGCGGTGACCGGGGCCCCGGCCGGAGACTCACCGGCGTCGCCGGCGGAGGAGCCCTCCGTGGCGGTCTTGCCGCCTTCACCGGCGTCGTCCGTGTCCCGCTCGGCAGGGCGGTCGCTCTTCGAGCCCGCGGACGCAGCCGCCGTCTCCTTCGTGGCGCTCCTGTCGTCCCGTACGGCCTCGGACTTGCCCTCGGTCTTCACCGCCGAAGCCTGAGGTGCGGCGGCGGGCTCGGGGCTCGCCCCGGCTTCAGAGGGCTCGGCAGTGGCGGCCGAGGACTGGCTCACCTGGGCCGGGACGGCGACCTGCGCCGAGTCCGAGGGCCCCGCCGGAGCAGAGGCCTCGGACCCACCGGGGGACGCGGTGCCAGTGGAGGGGGTGACGGCCGTCGCGGCATCCTCCTCCTGCGGGGCCGGGGCGGCGTCCTTGCTCACCGTGCCGGTAGCGGTGGCCGCCGGTCGGGAGTCCTCAGCGGGCTCGACATCCGCGATCGTGGCGCCTTCGTTCTCCGCCCGCTGCTTCGCTGCGCCGTCGGTGGCGGCAGTCGTGGCGCGCTCCCGGTGGGCTGTGCTCGCCTCGGCGGCCGCCGCGCGGACGTCCTGCACGTTGCCGGCGACATCGCCGCCCGGACGGACCTCGTCCGAGGCCTTGTCAGCGGCACGGCTCGGCTCACGCGGAGGATCGTCGGCGCGCGGCGCGGCGGAGACGGCCGGCGGCACATCGGGTGACACGGCGGCGGAGGGCCGCGCGGGCTCGGAGGCCGGCTCTGGCGCTGAGGTGGAAGGCGCTGAGGTGGAAGGCGTTGGGGTGGAAACCGGCTCCGGCGCCGATGCGGACGGAGCGCGGGTGTCCTCGATGCGAGACGCGCCGGCGTGCTCAGGCGTGTCCTCAACGCGCGAAACGCCCGCGCCGACGGGCTCGACGCGGGTCGCCTCAGTGGGCGCGGTGGGCTCGGTGGGCTCGGCACGAGTCCCGTCGGCGGACCGCACGCGGTGATCGCCCGTGTCGGCGGGCTGGATCAGAGACTCCGGGAGGCGGAACGGCACAGGGGTGAGCGGGGGCCGATGCGCGGCCGGCTCCTCCCGCGGAAGCTCGGAACGGCTCTCCTGCCGCTCCCGCCGAGGCTCGGAACGGCCTTCCGGCTCCTGCCACGCGGTGGGGCCGGGACGGTACGACGGGTTCGGCCATGCGGGCGGCTCGGCGTTGGGGGCAGGCTCACCCCTCACCGACTGGCCCCTGACCGCCTCGTTCCTGCCCCCTTCGCCCCGGGCGGGCTCGTTCCGGGCCTGCTCATGCCGTACGGCGGGCTCGGCGTAGGCCGCGGGCTCGGCGCGCATCGGCTCCTGCCGCGCGGAGGGCAGGTCGAAGGCGGTCTCGTCCCGGCTCGCGGGCTGCCGTACGGTGGGCTCCGCCCAGGCGGACGGCGCGTCGGGCAGCGGAGGCACGGGGACGAGCTTGGAGGCGAGCCGGGGCATGAAGGGGCGCACGGTCGTGTCGTCCCTGTCGGGCTCCACGTACTCGCCGGCCGACAGGCGCAGCGACTCGTCGTCGTTGGGCGTGATGTGGCGGCGGCGGGGGTCGAACAGCCACTCCGCGTGGCGGGTGTGACCGTTCCAGACGAAGCCGAGCCGGACCCGCCACAGGTTGTCGTCGCGCTTGCAGGAGTCCCAGTCGATCTCGTCGGCGGGCACCCCGCGCCGGGTCAGCCGCTCGGCGACCAGCTCGCCCAGCGTGGGGCCGGGGGTGTTCTCCCCCGGCATCCGGATGGAGGCGCGCTGCGCCTGCTGGGCCATGTACTCACGCTCCTGGAGAACCGGCCCCTCGAACCAGCGGACCCTCTCCACCGGGATGCCGGCGGTGGCCGCGATCTCCTCCGCGGTCTCGCCGGCACGGATGCGCGCCTGGATCTCCTTGGGTCGCAACGGACTCTCCACTTCGATCTCGTACTGGCCGAGACGGGAGAAGTTGCCGCGGACCGCAGCACGGAGCCGGTCGTCGACGGGCAGGGTGAAGCGCGTGCCCCGCCCGGCCGTCGCCAGGACGAGATACGAGCCGTCCTCACTCACCGCGACGAGACGGAGCTCCTGCATGCGAGTCCCTTCGTCGTCGTGCTCTGTCTTCCCCCGGACCCTTGAGTCTCTCGCGTGAACCGGTTGCCTTCCAGCACCGTACCCGGCATGTCCGAACATCGCCTCGCCAGGGGGCGAGGCAGACGTTGTGACCCCGGTCACATTCCTGACGTTCACCATGCCGCAACCTCCCGGTCGCGTGGGAACGGCCACAGGGCCGGGACAGCCGGGACGGCCGGGCGCGGCGGCATGCCGTCCCCGGTCCGGTCCAGGAGGCGAGAGCGAGGGTCGTGTCTCCTCATGTGGTGCGCGCCCGTCGCCCGTCCGTCCGTGGCCCCGGCCGCGCGGTCGCCGCCGCGATCACCGGGGTCGCCGCCACGGCCGTCTGACGGGCCGTGCGGGCGGACCTGCGGGAGGGTCTCATGCGTGCTTGCTCCCTCGGGGTCGAGTGGCGCGCCGGGCTCATGCGTGGCCCGTGCACCGCAATGTGCCCGCCCGGGACCGGACGGGGGCAACGCGACACGCGGGGGAAGCCGGACCGTGGAGAGGGACTTTACGCGGCCATGGGGCTACGCCTCCCGCGACGCGCCGAGCACCCGGTCGAGGTAATCGTTGGCGAAAAGGCGCTCCGGGTCGAGCTTGTCGCGCAGCGCCACGAACTCGGCGAACCTCGGGTAGACGGTGCGGAGGTAGGCCGCGTCGCGGGTGTGCAGCTTCCCCCAGTGGGGACGGCCGCCGAGCCGGGTCATGATCTCCTCGACGCCCGCGAAGTACTCCGGGTTGGGCGTCCGCCGGTAGACGTGGCAGGCGATGTACGCGGAGGGCCTGCCGTACGCGGTGGACAGCCAGGCGTCCGACGGCGGCGTCACCCGCACCTCCACCGGGAAGGTGATCGCCCATCCGGACCGCTCGACGAGGTCCCTGGTCTCGCGCAGGGCCTGGGCCAGGTGCTGGCGCGGCACGGCGTACTCCATCTCCAGGAACCGCACCTCGCGCACCGACGTGAAGATCTTGTACGACGCGTCCACGCACTCCGACGCGGTCAGAGCGCTCGCGGAGACGGCGTTGATCCGGGGGACGGCCCCGGGGAAGCGGGCGCCGGCCCGGCAGGCGGCGCCGAAGAGCGTGTTCTCCAGGAAGACGTTGTCGAGCCAGCGCTTGAACGCCGCCGGGGGCCGCGCCGGGCCGGGGGAGCGGTTGTTCCGCTTGACCAGGCAGGTGTCGGTGTGCGGCAGCCAGAAGAAGTCGAGATGGTCGTTGCCCCCGGTCAGCTCGTCGAGCGACTCCAGGATCGCGCTGAACGGCATCGGGTCGCGCCGGTTGCGCAGGAGGAACGACGGCTCCACCCGGAGCGTCACCGCGGTGAGGACGCCGAGCGCGCCGAGGCCGACGCGGGCGGCGCCGAACAGGTCGCCGTCGCGCACGGTCGCCGCCGAGCCGTCGGCGAGGACCATCTCCAGCTCGGTGACCTGGTCGGCGAGGCCGCCGACGTGCCTCCCGGTGCCGTGGGTGCCGGTCTGGATCGCGCCCGCGACCGTCTGGGCGGTGATGTCGCCCATGTTCGCCAGGGCGAGCCCGCGCCGGTCGAGCTCCTCGTTGAGCGCGCCGAGCGGCGTGCCCGCGGCCACCTTCACCCATCCGTCACCCGCGCCGAGGATCCCGGTCAGCCCGCCGGGCCGCAGCAGGATGCCGTCGGTCAGGGCGACACCGGTGAAGGAGTGCCCGGTGCCGACCATGCGGACGCGTCGTCCCGTCTTGGCCGCGGTGCGCACGGCGTCCGCGACCTCGGCCGCCGAGGCCGGCGTGCGGATCTCCGACGGCGTCACGGACTGGTTGCGCGCCCAGTTGACGAAGGTGTCCATGCTCCTCCCGGCGGTTGTCCCGCCCGAACATGAACACTACTCATAGGCGGGGCCGGTTGCCTACGGCCTGTGGGGGCGCCGCTCGGCCCGGACCAGGGCGGAGCCGCCGACGCCCACCGCCACGGCGAGCAGCGCGCAGACGTAGGAGAAGCCGTAGGCGTTGGACGCGCCGTGGAGATCGGTCAGCCGGCCCCCCGCCCAGGCCCCGACGGCCACGCCGAACCCGATGGACGTCGAGATCCACGCCATGCCCTCGGTGAGCTGCGCGGCCGGGACCAGCCGCTCGACCATGGAGAAGCCCGTGATGAGGGTGGGGGAGATGGACAGGCCGGCGAAGAACAGCGCCACCGCCATCGCCCGCAGGTCGTCCATGAGCAGCACCGGCGTCAGCCCGGCGGCGAACAGGGCCAGCCCCCGGACGAACCGCCCGCGCAGGCTGATCTTCCAGTCGCGGGAGCCGTACCAGAGGCCGGAGACCATGCTGCCGGCGGCGATCGAGGCGAGCAGGAGCCCGGCGGACGCCTTGCTGCCGTGCTCGTCGGCGAACGCCACCGTGATGATGTCGATCGAGCCGAACACCGCGCCCATGGCGAGGAAGACGGCGGACAGCAGCGCCACGCCGGGGATGGCGATGGGCGAGCCCGCGTCGCCGCGGTGCCGTACGGCGGGGGGCTCGGTGCCGCGGAGGGCGGCGAACGCCAGCGTGCCCGCCACGGTGAGCACGATCGTGGCGATGATCCCGGCGTACGGGTTGATCCAGGTGGTGAGCGCGGTGACGAAGGCGGGCCCGCCGACGAAGATCACCTCGTCGGCCACGGACTCGAACGAGAAGGCGATGTGCAGCTTGGAAGGGTCGTCCAGCACGTACGACCAGCGGGCCCGGACCATCGACCCGAGCGAGGTGGCGGTCGCCCCGGCGGCCACGCCGGTGGCGTACAGGGTCCACTGGGCGGCGTGGGCGTGCGCGCACAGCATCAGCCCGGTGAGCGAGGCGCCGTGCAGGAACACGAACGGGACGAGCACCCTCGCCTGGCCGAACCGGTCGACCAGACGGCCCGACAGCGGGGCGGCCGCGGCGTAGGCGAGCGAGACGATCGCGGCGACGGCGCCCGCCGTGGCGTACGACCCGGTCAGCGCGGACACCAGGAGCACGATCCCGATGCCGAGCATCGACATCGGCGCCCGCCCCACGAAGCCGGCGATGACGAAGCCTTTGACTCCAGGCGCGCCGAAGAGCCCTCGATACGGCCCGACCATGTACGTTCCCTTCGGCACCTAGTGCGTCCGGGCCGGCCGGTCGAAGCGGCGGCGGCCCCGGGGGCGTTCTTCCCCGTGGCGCGCGGACGGCGAATTTCTCCTCGTCGACCCTCGCGCACAGCCCTATGGTGTGGCAAGTGATTTTTCCGTCTTTGGGGTGAAGGGTTTAACGTGAGCCGCGTGCGCCCTCTTCCCGCGTTCACGTCGCTTCGTACGATCGTGACCGGGCTGGCCGTTTTGATCACGGCTGTCATCGCGCTGGGAAGCACCGTCCTGATCTCCCAGGCCGAGGGCGGCACCGGCGTGGAGGCCGCCCGGCCGACCCCCGCGGCCACGCTGGTGCCCGACTCCACGTTGCCCTCCAGCTCGCCGGTGGCCGGCGGCCCGGGCGTCCAGGTGACCCCGCCCCACCTCCTGGCGATCTCCTCGGCGAAGGTGCCGGCCAGGACGCTGCGGAAGATCGCCCGCCTCAAGCACGTGCAGAAGGTCGCCGCGACCGACGGCGGCACGGTCCGCGTGTCCGGCACGGCCCTGCAGCTGCTCGCCGTCGACCCGGCCCAGTTCCGCTCGTGGACGCCGAAGACGGTCGCCGAGCATCCGGAGGTCTGGAGCGCACTGGCCCGGGGCGAGTTCGTGGCCGACGGTGGGACGATCAAGCGCCTCGGCATGGTCCTCGGCGCGGTGTACCAGCTCGACGGCGGCCCCCGGCTCAGGGTCGCGGCCTCGGCCTCCCTGGGTCTCCCCGGCGTCGACGGCCTGATCAGCAAGGACCTCGGGAGGCGGCTCGGCTTCGCGACCGGCGTCGTCGTCCTGATCCACGGAGACTCGGACACCCTCGACAAGCGCGGTGTGGAGCACCTGCTCGGCCCCAAGGCCCAGGTGGTCACGGTGGGCAGGCCCGCGGCGCCACGGGCGCCTTCACCGCCCCCGGGGCCGGCGCTGGTCGGGCGGCCGGAGAGCTATCTGGAGCTCTACCATCGCGCCGCGGCGGTCTGCCCGGGGCTGTCGTGGACCGTGCTCGCCGCCATCGGCCAGGTGGAGAGCGGCCACGGCCGCAACAACGGCCCCTCGTCCGCGGGCGCGCTCGGGCCGATGCAGTTCATGCCGAGCACCTGGAAGGCGTACGGCGTGGACGGCGACGGCGACGGGATCGCCGACATCTGGAGCGCCTACGACGCCGTGCCGTCCGCGGCCAAGTACCTGTGCGCGAACGGCGGCGGGCTCGGCGGCGAGAAGCTCAGGAAGTCGGTGTGGTTCTACAACCACTCCTGGGACTACGTGAACAAGGTCCTGTCGCTCGCCGACGCCTACGCCCGCACGTACGACCAGTAGGGCCGGGCCGGCGGGGCTCAGGGGCGGGCGGGCCGTACGGGGGCGGGGCAGCAGCCCGCCGGGCACGGCGCGGGCTCCGGCTCGGCCAGCAGCTCGCTCACCATGGAGACGAACCTGGGGTGGGTTCCCGCGGTGGCCGCCCTGGTGAGGGCCATGCCGAGCTTGTCAGCCGTGGCCGCGGCCTCCACGTCGAGGTCGTAGACGACCTCCATGTGGTCGGACACGAAGCCGATGGGCACCAGGACGGCCGCCGGCACGCCGCCTGCGTGGAGCGCCTCCAGGTGGTCGCAGACGTCGGGCTCCAGCCACGGGACGTGCGGCGGGCCGCTGCGGCTCTGCCAGACCAGGTCCCAGGGGCGCCCGTGGTCCACCTGCGCGGTGACCAGCTCGGCCGCGCGCCTGAGCTGCGCCTCGTACGCCCCGCCCCGGGGGCCGGCCGTGCGGGCCATGGAGACGGGGATGCTGTGCGCGGTGAAGACGAGCCTGGCGTCCTCCCGCACGGATGCGGGGAGCCTGCCGAGGGCCTCCCGCGTGTGGTCCGCCATCGCCGCGACGAAGCCGGGATGGTCGTAGTAGTGCCGCAACTTGACGATCTCGGGCGCGCCGGGGACGGCGGCCCGGGCGCGGGCGATGTCGTCGAGGTACTGCCTGCAACTCGAGTAGGAGCTGTAGGCCGCCGTGACGAACGCGGCCGCCTTGACGACCCCGTCGTCCTTCATCCGCCGGACGGTGTCCTCCAGGAAGGGGTGCCAGTTCCGGTTGCCCCAGTAGACGGGCAGGCCGACGTCGAGCGCGGCGATCAGGTCGCGGCACTGCTGGTTGATCGGGCTGACCCCGCCGAACCCCTGGTAGTGCCCCTCGACCTCCAGCAGCCGGTCACGCGGCACTCCACGCCCCCGGACCACGTTCTCCAGGAAGGGCATGACGTCCTCGGGCTTCTCCGGCCCGCCGAACGAGACGACGAGCAGAGCGTCGTACCCCGTGGTGATCCCCATGACCCACCACCCTACGCGGGCGGTGGCCCGGCCCCTCCTCCGGTTCGCGACACGCGGGCCGGCCGTTGGGTCCGGCGTGTCGATGCAGGTAGGTTCGACCAGGTGAGCCAATTTCCGGATATCAATGGATACGTCGCCCTGCCGCGCCTGGTGTCGCTGCGGCTCTCGCCCGACGGTGCTCAGCTCGTCTCGGTGGTCCAATCCCTCACCCCGGACGGCACGGCGTACGGCACGGCGCTCTGGGACATCCCCCTCGACCCCGGCGGGGAGCCGCGCAGGCTGACCCGGTCGGCGAAGGGCGAGGGGGGCGCCGAGTTCGCCCCGGACGGAAGCGTGCTGTTCGTCTCCCGGCGGCCGGACGAGACGGTGAAGGACTCCGGCGAGGAGGTGCCGGCTCTGTGGCTGCTCCCCGGGCGCGGCGAGCCGCTGCGCGTGGCGACACGGCCCGGCGGCATCGGCGGCGTGGCCGCCGCCGGCGGCACGGTCGTGTACGCGGCCCAGGTGCTGCCCGGTGACGCCGACACCGAGGAGGAGCGCCGCAAGGCCCGCAAGGACGCCGGGATCTCGGCGATCCTCCATGAGGGCTATCCGGTCCGCTACTGGGACCACGACCTCGGCCCGGCCGGGACCCGGCTGTTCGCGGCGAAGGGGCCCACAGGTGACGGGCTCGACGGCGTACGCGACCTGACGCCCGACGCGGACGGCGCCCTCGACGAGCACATGGCGTTCGACCTGACGCCGGACGGCTCCACGCTGATCACGACCTGGCGCGTCAGCCTCCCGAAGGGCGAGTCGCGGTGGGAACTGGTCGCCGTCGACGTGGCGGACGGCTCCCGCCGCACGCTGGCGTCCTCGGAAGGGCACGATTTCGGCGGCCCGGTGAAGGTGTCGCCCGACGGGCGCCACGTCGCCTGCACCCGGGAGCGGCACGCCACGGGCGAGGTGGCGATCAGCCTTGAACTGTGGGTGGTCGAGCTGGCCACCGGCGAGGGCAGGGCCCTCGGCGGCGAGCTGTTCCCCATGGACGTGGCCTGGACGCCCTCCTCGGAGGAGCTGCTGGTCGCCGCCGACCACGAGGGACGGCGTCCGGTCTTCCGCGTCTCCCTCGACGGCGCCGTCACCCGTGTCACCCCGGACGACGGGGCGTACCAGCAGCTCTGCCCGGCGCCCGACGGCTCGCTCTACGCGCTGCGGAGCGCCGTCGACTCGCCGCCGCTGCCGGTGCGGATCTCCGCCGACGGCACGGTGACCACGCTGCCCTCGCCCACCCCGCGGCTCGACCTGCCCGGCACGCTGACCGAGGTGAGCGCGGTCGCCGAGGACGGCACGCGGATCCGGGCCTGGCTGGTCCTCCCCGAGGGGGCCACGGCGGAGAGCCCGGCGCCGTTCCTGCTGTGGATCCACGGCGGGCCGGTGGGGAGCTGGAACGACTGGAGCTGGCGCTGGAACCCCTGGATCATGGCGAGCCGGGGCTACGCCGTCCTCCTGCCCGATCCCTGCATGTCCACCGGGTACGGCCAGTCCATGATCGACAGGGGCTGGGGCAAGTGGGGGCCCGTCACCCACGCCGACCTGATGGCCGTCACCGACGAGTGCCTGAAGCTGCCGGAGATCGACGACCAGCGGATCGCCGCGATGGGCGGGTCGTTCGGCGGTTACATGGCCAACTGGATCGCCGGGCACACCGACCGGTTCCAGGCCATCGTGACCCACGCCTCCCTGTGGAACCTCGACCAGTTCGCCGGGACGACCGACGCCTCGATGTACTGGCAGCGGGAGTTCGGCGCCCCCGGCTCGGAGCGCTACGAGCAGCTGTCGCCGCACCGCTCGCTCGACCGGATCACGACGCCGATGCTGGTGATCCACGGGGACAAGGACTACCGGGTGCCGATCGGCGAGGGCCTGCGGCTGTGGTGGGATCTGCAGCGCTCCGGGGTCGAGTCGAAGTTCCTCTACTTCCCGGACGAGAACCACTGGGTGCTCAAGCCCGGCAACGCGGTCGCCTGGTACGAGACGGTGCTGGCCTTCCTCGCGCACCACGTCCTGGGCGAGGAGTGGGCGCGGCCGTCGTCCCTTGGATGAGCACCGGCTACCGCTCACCCGGGTGAGCGTTGGATGACCACGGCACGCGTCCGCGTGATCGTCGACGATGAGGGGGCAGGTCACGATGGCTGAACGGGGCGGGGAGCCCGGCGCTTCCGCGCTGCTGGAGCTCGCCGTGGAGATCGCGGAGGAGGCCGGTGCGATGCTCCTGGCCAAGCGCCCGGCGCGGCCGGAGGTGCTGGCGACCAAGTCGAGCCCGACCGACGTCGTGACCGCGCTCGACCGCGCCGCCGAGGAGCTGATCCGCGCCCGCGTCGGGCAGGCCAGGCCGTACGACGCGATCCTGGGCGAGGAGGGCGGCGACACCCCCGGGGAGGGCTCGGTGCGCTGGATCGTCGACCCGATCGACGGCACCGTCAACTTCCTGTACGGCCTGCCCGACTGGGCGGTGAGCATCGGCGTCGAGGTGGACGGCGAGATCGTCGCGGGGGTGGTCAACAACGTGCCCCGGGGTGAGCTGTTCACCGCCCACCGCGGCGGGGGAGCGTGGCTGGCCGGTGAGCGGCTGCGGTGCAACACCGGCGTGCCGCTGGACAGGGCCCTGGTGTCCACCGGCTTCGGCTACGGGGCCGATCGGCGGCGCGTCCAGGCGGAGGTGCTGGCCCAGGTGCTGCCGCGGGTGCGGGACATCAGGCGGGGCGGATCGGCCGCGATCGACATGTGCGCGGTGGCCGCCGGGCGGGTGGACGCCTACTACGAGCGCGGCCCGAACTACTGGGACTTCGCCGCGGCGGGCCTGATCGCCGTCGAGGCGGGCGCCCGGTTCGGCGGCCTGCACGGCAAGCCGGCCAGTCCCGGCCTCACGATGTGCGCCGCGCCGGGGCTCTTCGAGGACCTGCACGACCTGCTCGCGACCCTCGACCCCGAACGCGGCTGATCCCCAAAGCGACCGACTCGCGTGAAACGCGACGCGGGGTCCGCCCGTAGGCAGGACCCCGCGTTCAGAGATCTTCGTTACCGCTGGATCGGGACGCCGTGATCCTCAGCGAGGCGCCGCAGGTCTTCGATCTCGGCGGTGAGGGTGTCGGCGAGGAAATCGTCCCCGCTCGACGTGGCCTCCTCAAGACCTTTGTAGGCCTGGTCGAGCCTGGTTTCGATCGTGGTCGTGAACTCGCCCATCTCACCTTCTTTCTGAGTGGCGGTTGCGCCGTGCCTGGTCCCGGCGCGGATCGAACCGAGCGCGCCCTCTCCCCGGCACACGACAATGGGGTGTAGCCGGGGCCTACCCACACACCGGCTTGTCTCAAACCAACCAATTCTTGTGCTCTACATCACGTAGAGCACGGGAACCGCTTACCGGCGGCTTACGTCGAATATGGCCACAATGAAGTCGTTGTGCCAGTTGAGGAGGAGCTTCATGCGCGTGCTTGTGGTCGAGGACGAGCGGGTGCTCGCGGACGCGATCGCCACAGGGCTCCGCCGGGAGGCGATGGCGGTGGACGTCGCCTACGACGGGGCCACCGCGCTGGAGAAGACCGGGTACATCGACTACGACGTGATCGTGCTCGACCGCGACCTGCCCAAGGTCCACGGGGACGAGGTGGCCCGGCGGCTGGTCGCCGACCGGTCGGCCTCCCGGATCATCATGCTGACCGCGGCCGGCGACGTGGACGACAAGGTCGAGGGGCTTGAGCTGGGCGCCGACGACTACCTCGCCAAGCCGTTCGTGTTCATGGAGCTGGTCGCGCGCGTCCGCGCGCTCGGCCGCCGCTCCGCGCCGCCGCTGCCGCCCGTCCTTGAGCGCGGCGGCGTGCGGCTCGACCCCGGTAAGCGCATGGTCAGCAGGGACGGCAAGGAGATCGCGCTCACGAAGAAGGAGTTCGCGGTGCTGGAGGAGCTCCTGCGCGCCGAGGGCGCCGTCGTGAGCCAGGAGGACCTGCTCGACAAGGCGTGGGACGAGAACATCGACCCGTTCACGAACGTCGTGCGGGTCACCATGATGACCCTGCGCAAGAAGCTGGGCGAGCCGTCGATCATCGAGACCGTCCCCGGGGTGGGGTACCGGCTGTGACGGCCGATCGCGTCCTTGAGGAGGAGGTGGCGTCGTGACCGAGCAGGACCGGCACGCCGGAGGGGCGGAGAGCGGGACGAGCCCGCAGATCCTCCCTCCGCCCGGCGGGGCGACCATCCCGTGGAGCGGGGCGGAGGAGTCCGGCACGCCGGTCCGGGGCAGGATGGCGTCGCAGATGGGCACCGGCCCATACCGGAGCCAGGTCGCGCCGCCGCCAAGCGGCCCTCCCGCCTGGGACGGCCCCCCGCCCCTGGCCGCCCACCCGATTCAGCGCAACCTGATCGAGGAGATCCGCGCCCTGCCCGGCCGGATCAGCGTGCGCTGGCGCCTCACCCTCACCTACGCGGCCCTGGTGTTCCTGGCGGGCGCCCTGCTGCTCATGGTCATGTACGTCCTGGTCGGCCAGGCGATCGACGCCGGCTGGGGGAGCAACATCTACATACCGGGCAACCCACCCCAGGACATCGTCGACCAGATCAGGGAGTGGTACACCCAGCAGCAGGCGGAGGTCGTCGTGGCCGCCAAGTCGGAGCTGCTGAAGAGATCGCTGCTGGCGCTTTTCGGGGTCGGCATCCTCGCGCTCATGCTCGGATACGTCGTCGCCGACCGGGCGCTGCGGCCGATCAAGAAGATGACGGCCACGGCGAGGAAGCTGTCCGAGACGTCCCTCGCACACGAGCGGATCGACCTCCAGGGGCCCGACGACGAGCTGAAGGAGCTGGCCGACACCTTCGACGCGATGCTCACCCGGCTCAACACGGCCTTCGACGCGCAGCGGCGGTTCGTCGACAACGCCTCCCACGAACTGCGGACCCCTCTTGCCATCAACCGGACCGTCCTGGAGGTCGCGCTCTCCGACCCGGAGGCGTCCGACGACCTCAAGGTGCTCGGCCGTACGCTCCTCGGCACCACCGCGCGCAACGAGCGGCTGATCGAGGGGCTGCTGCTGCTCGCTCGCAGCGAGCGCGAGCTGTCGGTGCGGAAACCGGTGGACGTGCAGGAGGTGGCGAAGACCGCCGTCGAGCAGCTCGCGCCGTTCGCCGACGAGGAGGGCGTGACGGTCGAGTACGACCTGCGCCCGGCCGCCACTACAGGCGATCCGGTCCTGATCGAACGCTGCGTGTCGAATCTCGTGGAGAACGGGATCAAGCACAATATCGGCAGCTCAGGAAAAGTCTGGATCCGTACGGGAATTGTGGACGGGGGTGCCGTTGTTCAGGTCGCGAACACGGGACCACACGTTCCCGCGTACGAGGTGGAGAGCCTGTTCGAGCCGTTCCGGAGACTGAACGCCGACCGGGTGGAGTCCGCCAAGGGCGCGGGTCTCGGGCTGTCGATCGTGCGGGCGATCGTGCGCGCACACGGCGGCAGGGTGATCGCCGTCCCCCGTGACGGCGGTGGTCTCGTGGTGACGGTACGGCTTGTCGCGAGCGGGGTTGCGCAGGGGATTTCACAGTCGGCGCGCTGATGGAGCGTGCGCGCCGCACATGTGGTTGGATGTGCCGTCGAACGCGGTGGGGTCATACCGTCGATACTGTGGTTTTGGCCATATTTGGCTAACCGGAGCCTTGTGCGGCATACCCCTCTCGCGTCGGGTGGTTCATCGTTCGTCCATGCGGGTACCGATTGCACAATTTCCGGCCTCCGCGGGCACAACGACGGGCTTCCGAGCGTTAAGACGCGCGACACAGCGCACGCAGATAGATGAGGGGGATGGAGTACGCAGATGGCTACCGATTACGACAGCCCGCGTAAGACCGACGACGACCTGAGTGAGGACAGCCTCCAGGAACTCCAGGCGCGCCGGAGCGACAAGTCGTCGGGCAGCATAGACATCGACGAGACCGACCTCGCCGAGTCGCTTGAGCTGCCGGGGGCGGACCTGTCGAACGAGGAGCTCTCGCTGCGGGTGATTCCTCGGCAGGCCGATGAGTTCACCTGTTCGCGGTGCTTCCTGGTGCACCACCGCAGCCAGCTGGCGTCCGAGAAGAACGGACAGCAGGTCTGCCGCGAGTGCGCCGCCTAGGAGACTCTTGGGAGGGTCCGTTGACGTCAGAAGCGGATCGGACGAACGACGAGGTCGCCGACCTGGTCGGCAGACTCGTGACCCCTGAGGAGACGGACGGGGCCGAGCGGCGGCGGCTGCTCGGCCGCCTCAGCAAGGCGCTCGCCGACTCGGCGCGCAAGGCGCGCCGGGCGGGGACCGGCCGGGGACGTTGGCTCGCCGACGTCTTCATGAACATCGCACCACGGTTACCGGTCAGGGACTACGCCACCCTGCAGGAGCATCACTACGGGCTGACCGGCGAGCAGCTCGCCGACGACCTCGTCCGTACCGCCGTCAAGGCGACGACGGCGGTGGGGGCGATCGGAGGAGCGCTCGCGGCGGCCGAGTTCGCCGCACCGCCCCTCCTTCTGTCCGCCCCCGCCCAGATCGTCGCGGAGACCCTGGTCGTGGCGGCCATCGAGGTGAAGCTGCTGGCCGAGCTGCACGAGGTCTACGGGGTCAAGGTCACCGGCAACGGCAGCCAGCGGGCCACCGAGTTCGCCCTCGCGTGGTCCAAGCAGCGGGGCGTGAACCCCCTCGCCCCCGGATCGGCCACCGTCGCGCTCGGCGCGGCGGCCAAGACCGCGCTGCGCAAGCGGCTGATGCGCACGATGGGCAGGCACCTCACCACCCTCGGCCCCTTCCTCACCGGCGCCGTCGCCGGCGGAGCGCTGAACCGTACGGCGACCCGCAAGCTCGCCGAGGCCGTCCGCGCCGACCTGCGCCGCCAGCGGGCCCTGCCGCCCGGTTCGCCGGACTGACCTCCCGGCCGCCACTTCCACCCAGCGGCCGATGCCTCGCCCGGCCTTGTCGGACCGGCCCTTCGAAGTGGCCCGTCGAACCGGCCTCCTACCCGGGCGGACGACCGAATCGCCCGCCTCCGGACGGCCTGATCGCCGTCTTCACGGCCTCCCCGTGACGGGGTAGTGAATTGTCACCGCTGGTCGCGCCATTGGCCACCTCGTGCGATTCCGATGAGATCGTTATCACAACCCGCTGCGTGAATTGTGCACGTCATTACGGGTATGGGGGTTCATGGTGTTTTCCGTGTGGGGGGCACAGGCGACCCTGGAGGGTACATGCATGGCACCAGCTCATTTCTGATCGTCGCGAACCGGCTGCCGGTGGACCGGGTGGGCGAGAAGGAGTGGCGGGCGAGCCCGGGTGGTCTGGTGACCGCCATCGCGCCGGTGATGCGGCGGCGGGACGGCGCATGGCTGGGATGGGCCGGCAACGCGGGAGAGGAGCTGAAGCCGTTCGACGACGACGGCATGCACCTGATCCCCATCCCGTTGTCCGCGCACGAGGTCGAGCTGTACTACGAGGGATTCTCCAACGCGACCCTGTGGCCGCTCTATCACGACGCGGTCGCCAAGCCGGTCTACTCGCGTGTGCTGTGGGACGCCTACCGGGCGGTCAACGACCGGTTCGCCAGGGCGGCCGCCGACGCCGCCGCGCCCGGCGCCGTGGTGTGGGTGCAGGACTACCAGCTCCAGCTCGTGCCCTCCATGCTGCGCAGGCTACGCCCCGATCTGAAGATCGGCTTCTTCCTGCACATCCCGTTCCCGCCGGCCGAGCTGTTCAACCAGCTTCCGTGGCGCAACGAGATCCTGGAGGGCCTGCTCGGCGCCGACCTGGTCGGCTTCCAGCGTCCCGGCGGCGCGTCGAACTTCATCCGGCTGTCCCGGCGCCTGCTCGGCCTGCCGAACGTGCGCAACGAGATACAGATCGGCGACCGGACCGTCCGGGCCGAGGCGTTCCCGATCTCGGTGGACTTCGGGGAGCTGGACCAGCTCGTCCGCGAGCCGCGCGTGCTCGCCCGGGCCAAGGAGATCCGCGCCGAGCTGGGAGACCCCGAGCACGTGCTGCTCGGCGTGGACCGGCTCGACTACACCAAGGGGATCGGGCAGCGCCTCAAGGCGTTCGGCGAGCTCCTCGGGGACGGCACGATCAAGCCGGGAGAGGCGGCCTTCGTCCAGGTCGCCACCCCCACCCGGGAGCGGGTCGCCGAGTACATCCGGCTCCGCAACGACATCGAGCTGAGGGTCGGCCGGATCAACGGCGAGCACGGCATGCTCGGCCGCCAGCCCATCTCCTACATGCACCAGTCGTACTCCAAGGAGGAGCTCGCCGCGCTCTACTGCGCCGCCGACGTCATGGTCGTCACGCCGCTGCGCGACGGGATGAACCTGGTGGCGAAGGAGTACGTCGCCTGCCGGCACGACATGCGCGGAGCGCTCGTGCTCAGCGAGTTCGCCGGGGCCGCCGACGAGCTGCGGCAGGCGTTCCTGGTCAATCCGTACGACATCGAGGGGATGAAGCGGACCATGCTGTCCGCGATGCGGGCGACCCCGCACGAGCTCGCCCGCCGCATGCGGTCGCTCAGGCGCAGGGTCGCCACCCACGACGTGGACAAGTGGGCCAGCGACTTCCTCACCGCCCTGGAGTCCGGGGGGCCGCCGCCTACGTCGTGACGTCCTTGGCGGCGTCCTTCCAGGTGCGCCACTTCCTGGCGGCGGCGCGGGTCGTCACGATCCGCGTCACCTCCATGCCCAGGCCGATCACCACGGCGTACGCGATGGCCTCGCCGAGACCGATGTCCGGCGAGTCGGGGCTGGCCGGCGGCTTCTTGCCGGTGGCCTTCTCCCAGGCGTACGAAAGCACCTTGCGGGAGGCGAAGCCCACCGCCAGGCCGAGAAGACCGCCCACGAGCCGCCACTGCATGTCCGGCTTCTCAGATGCGCCCAGCTCTCGCTTGGCCGCGCGAGCAATGTCCATGATTCCTCCTCGACAACGACCTTAGTGTCTTTCCGCCGGGTGGGCGCGACGCCATACCATGTGGTGGCATGACCGAACGGCGACCCATCGCAGCCATGCCCGAGAAACCCGCTCTCGACGGCCTGGAAGCGGTATGGGTAGCGCGCTGGGAGACCGAGGGCACATACCGGTTCGACCGGTCCCGCGGCCGGGACGAGGTCTACTCCATCGACACGCCGCCGCCCACCGTGTCCGGATCCCTTCATGTGGGGCACGTCTTCTCCTACACGCACACGGACACGATCGCCCGCTTCCAGCGGATGCGCGGGCGCGAGGTCTTCTACCCCATGGGGTGGGACGATAACGGCCTGCCCACCGAGCGCCGCGTGCAGATCCACTTCGGTGTGCGGTGCGACCCGTCCATGCCGTACGACCCCGCCTTCCGGCCGCCGGACCGGCCGGACCCCAAGCGGCAGGTGCCGATCTCCCGGAAGAACTTCATCGAGCTGTGCGAGCGGCTGACCGCCGAGGACGAGAAGGCCTTCGAAGAGCTGTGGCGCCGCCTCGGCCTGTCCGTCGACTGGTCGATGACGTACGCCACGATCGGCCGCGACGCCCGGACCGCGTCCCAGCGCGCGTTCCTGCGCAATCTCGCGCGCGGCGAGGCGTACGTGTCCGAGGCGCCGACGCTGTGGGACGTGACGTTCCGTACGGCGGTGGCCCAGGCCGAGCTGGAGGACCGGGAGTGGCCCGGCGCCTTCCACCGGATCGGCTTCGACCTGTCGCCCGCCCAGCGCGACCGGGGCTTCGGCGACCGCGTGCACATCGAGACGACCCGGCCGGAGCTGATCCCCGCCTGTGTGGCGCTGGTCGCCCACCCGGACGACGAGCGCTACCGGCCCCTGTTCGGCACGACCGTCCGCACGCCGCTGTTCGGGGTGGAGGTGCCGGTCGTCGCGCACCACCTCGCCGAGCCCGACAAGGGCTCCGGGATCGCGATGATCTGCACCTTCGGCGACATCACCGACGTCACCTGGTGGCGGGAGCTCGACCTGCCGACCCGCCCGGTCATCGGCTGGGACGGCCGCCTGCTGCCCGAAGCGCCGGACGGCGTGCCGGCCGGGCCGTACGCGGAGGTGGCGGGCAGGACCGTGCACGGCGCGCGGGAGCGGATCGTCGAGATGCTGCGCGAGTCCGGCCACCTGGAGGGCGAGCCCCGCCCCGTTCAGCGGCCGGTGAAGTTCTACGAGAAGGGCGACCGGCCCCTCGAGATCGTGACCACCCGGCAGTGGTACATCCGCAACGGCGGCAGGGACGTGGCGCTGCGCCAGGACCTCCTGGAGCGCGGCAGGCGGCTGGAGTGGCATCCGCCGCACATGCGGGTCCGCTACGAGAACTGGGTGGAGGGCCTGGCCGGCGACTGGCTCATCTCGCGTCAGCGGTTCTTCGGCGTGCCCATCCCGGTGTGGTATCCGCTCGATTCGGGGGGCGAGCCGGTCTACGACGCGCCGATCACGCCGCCGGAGTCCGCCCTGCCGGTGGATCCCTCCACCGACGTGCCGCCGGGGTTCACCGAGGAGATGCGGGGCAAGCCATTCGGTTTCGCGGCCGACCCGGACGTCATGGACACGTGGGCGACCTCCTCGCTGACCCCGCAGATCGCGGCGGGCTGGGAGCGCGACGACGACCTGTTCCGCCGGGTCTTCCCGATGGACCTGCGCCCGCAGGCCCACGAGATCATCCGGACCTGGCTGTTCTCGACGGTCGTCCGGTCGCACCTGGAGCACGGCGTGCCGCCGTGGCGGCACGCCGCGATCTCCGGCTGGATCCTCGACCCGGACCGCAAGAAGATGTCGAAGACCAAGGGCAACGTGGTCACCCCTCTGGGCCTGCTGGAACAGCACGGCTCCGACGCCGTCCGCTACTGGGCCGCGAGCGGACGGCCGGGCACCGACACCACCTTCGACACCGGCCAGATCAAGGTCGGCCGCAGGCTGGCGATCAAGATCTTGAACGCGTCGCGGTTCGTGCTGGGCTTCGAGTCGGCCGGCGGGGCCGAGGTCACCGAGCCGGTCGACCTGTCCATGCTGGCGGCCCTGCGTACCGTCGTGGCCGAGGCCACCGAGGCGTTCGAGGGCTACGACTACGCCCGGGCGCTGGAGCGGACCGAGCGGTTCTTCTGGGCGTTCTGCGACGACTACCTGGAACTGGTCAAGGCACGGGCCTACGACGGCGACGCCTCGGCCGTGGCCGCCCTGCGGACGGCGCTCGACGTGCTGCTGCGGCTGTTCGCGCCGTTCCTGCCGTTCGTCACCGAGGAGGTCTGGTCGTGGTGGCGGGAGGGCTCGGTGCACCGGTCCGCCTGGCCGGAGCCCGGCGAGCCGGGGACCGGGGCCGCCGGCGACCCGGCCGTGCTCGACGCCGTGGCCGAGGTGCTCCGCCAGATACGCAAGGCCAAGTCGGAGGCGAAGGTCTCGATGCGCGCCGAGGTCAGCCGGCTGGTCGTGTCGGGCGCCCAGGCCGGTCTCGTACAGCTGGCCCAGGACGACCTGTGCGCGGCGGGCAACGTGGAGGAGTTCGTCCTGGAGACCGCCGACGGAGCGCCGCTGACGGCCACCGCCACAGTCGCCCCCTGATTCGGACACGGCGCCCCCTTCGGTAAAGGCCTGGTCAAACCATCACCGGACGGGGGCGTCTCGTGCCCGCCCAATCCCGCAGGGTCGGCAAAACGCCTGCGCGTTCGGCTTCCCGACGTGCCAGGCTGGACACGTGATCTCGTCGAACAGGCGCGAGTCGGAGGGCGTGTCCCCCGTACTCGTAACACTTGCCGCGTGGAGCTGGCGGCTGCTCATGGTCGGCGCGGGGATCTACGTCTTCGCTCTGATCATCGGCAGGATCAGCTTCGTCGTCCTGCCGGTGGCCGTGGCGTTCCTCCTGACGGCTCTTCTCTATCCGCTCACGAAGAGGCTGCGCGGCGCCGGGCTGCGCGCCATGTCCTCCACCTGGATCACCCTGCTCCTCGGCCTGGCGCTCATCGCCGGCATCGGATTCATGATCGGCACACGGGCCAACGAGGAGTTCCCCCGGCTGGTGGAGCAGATCCAGGTCACCACGCGCAACGCGCAGGACTGGCTGCTGCACGGGCCGCTCCACCTCAAGGAGGCCCAGCTCGCCGACATCGTCGCCCAGCTCAGCCAGCAGCTCGACCAGCAGCGCAGCCAGCTCACGAGCACGGTGCTCACCGGGGCCACCGCCGTCGTCGAGGTGCTCGCCTCGATCGTGCTGCTGCTGTTCGTGACGTTCTTCCTGCTCAAGGACGGCGACCGGATCTGGTCGTGGTTCCTGCGCGGGTTCGGCGGCGCGGCGCCCCGCGTCGACCGGGCGGGCCGGGCGGCCTGGGTGACGATCTCCCACTACGTCCAGGGCACGGTGGCGGTCGCGGCGATCCACGGCATCATCATCGGCGTGGTCCTCGCCGGGATGCGGGTGCCCCTGTGGGCCCCCCTGGCGGTGCTGATCTTCGTCGCGAGCTTCATCCCCATCGTCGGGATCTTCTTCGCCGGCGCCGTCGCGACGCTCGTCACCTTCGGCGCCCAGGGCTGGGTGTACGCCCTGATCTTCGTCGGCATCCTCGTCCTCGAACAGCAGCTGGAAAACCACGTCCTGCAGCCGCTCATCGTCGGCCGGGCCCTCGCCTTCCATCCGCTGGCGATCATCCTCGTCCTCGCCGTCGGCGGCGTGCTCGGCGGGATCGCGGGGGCGGCGGTGGCGGTCCCGCTGACCGCGGTGATCTACCGGGCCCTGCCCGAGCTCCGCCGGGACCCACCCGCCCTCCCACCGGCCGACGCCCAAGAGTCCGGCGCCCCGGGCTCCGGCGTGCCGGTCGCCGAACCGCCTTCTGATTCGCCTCCTGATTCACCTCCGACTTCGCCTCGGGATTCGCCGGAGGCCGTCGCGGCCGGCTCGGCCGTCCCCGATGGCGGGGCGCGTGAGGGGCTCACCGCACCGCGTCCGGCGCCGCCGGGCGACGAGGAGGCCCCGGAAGCCGGCCCAGCCGCGCCGCGACCGGCCACCGGCCCGGGAGAGGCGGTGTCTCCCCAGCACAACGGGTAGGGTCTGCCTCGTGAGCGAGCGAACCGATCGGTGCCGCGCGGGTCGCGGCGCGGGCGCCCGGCCGCCGGCTGAGGAGGCGCCATGAACGTCGAGGTGCTGATCCACCGGCTCGACCCGGAGCTGCCGGTTCCGGCGTACGCGCATCCCGGCGACGCCGGGGCCGACCTGTACGCCGCCGAGGACGTCGAGCTGTCCCCCGGCGAGCGGGCCGTGGTCGGCACCGGCGTCGCGATCGCGCTGCCGGACGGCTACGCCGCGTTCGTGCATCCGCGCTCCGGCCTGGCCGCGACCCACGGTGTGACACTGGTGAACGCGCCCGGCACGGTCGACGCGGGCTACCGCGGCGAGATCAGGGTGACGCTGATCAACACCGACCTCCACCACGCTGTACGGCTCAGGCGCGGTGACCGCGTCGCGCAGCTCGTGATCCAGCGGGTGGAGCGGGCGGCGTTCTACGAGGTGGACCGGCTGCCCGGCTCTGTGCGCGGTGCTGGAGGGTTCGGCTCGACCGGGTCCTGACACCCGGCGCCCGGCACGGGCGGCGACGACATGAGGAGAGTGAACGAAGTGTTCCGACGCCGGCGACGCGCGGAGGAGGAGACGGCCGCGGCCGTCCCGGAGGCGGCGCGGGAAGAGGCCGCCGCCCCGGAACGGACGACGGGTCCCTGGGACGCGGCCGAGGGCTACCCGGAGGCGGAGCGGGTCGATCTGGGCGGCCTCCACCTGCCCATCGGGCCGGGCTTCGAGGTGCAGCTGAGCATGGCGGGCGACCGCGTGGACGGCGCGGTCGTGCTCGTCGAGGAGAGCGCCCTGCAGGTGCACGCGTTCGCGGCGCCGAAGCGGAGCGGCATCTGGGACGAGGTCCGTGCCGACCTGGCCAGGGAGGTCACGGCGGCCGGCGGGACGGCCGAGGAGCGCGAGGGGCCGTTCGGCCCGGAGCTCGCGGCCCAGGTGCCCGCGCAGGGCCAGGGCAGGCAGCCGGTCCGCTACGTCGGGGTCGACGGGCCCCGGTGGTTCCTGCGGGCGGTCATCAGCGGCCGGGCGGCCGTCGATCCCACGGCCGCCGCCATCCTGGAGGACGTGGTGCGCGGCATCGTGGTCGTCCGGGGCGACGACCCGATGCCTCCGAAGGAGCCCATCCAGCTCCGCCTGCCCGCCGAGGCGCGGCAGGCCATGGAGGAGCAGGCGACGGAGGGGCAGGCGGCCCACGCGGACGATCTCAAGCCGTTCGAGCGCGGGCCCGAGATCAGCGAGATTCGCTGAGCCCGGCCGATCCGGTGTGCGGCTGGTGGCGCGTTGACGATGTCCGGGACAAGCCCTGCCGTTCTCGTCCTTCTGGCACAGGGGGCGGCTCACGTATGCTGCGGAGGAACCGTCCCCTACCCTTGAGACGCCCGGCAGGCGCCGGACTGTGCGAGCGAGGAAGCAGGGTGAGTCGCCGATGAGCACGCCGGAGCCTGCCAGACGAGGCGGACTGCGGGGCTTCTTCCAGCGGTTGACGACGAGCCAGGCCGAGCTGGAGGCCGCGGAGCTCCAGGAGGACCTGGGACGGCAGGGCGCGACGCCCATCGCCTCCTGCGGAGGGCGTCAGCGGTTCTGCGTGGCGGGCACGCTGCGCACCGTCACCCTGCGGCCCCGCGGAGGAGCACCGGCCCTCGAAGCGGAGCTGTACGACGGGTCCGACGTGATCGACCTGGTCTGGCTGGGCCGCCGGAAGATCGTGGGCATCGAGCCCGGCCGCGTGGTCCGAGCCGAAGGCCTGGTCAGCGTCCAGGACGGCCGTAAGGTCATGTTCAATCCCCGCTACGAGCTGCGCCCGGCTGGTGGCCCGTGATCTCCCAGGAGCCTGAATGAGCACAGCGGACATGACGGCCGCCCCCGCGGCGCACGCGACAGTGGAGGCGGCTGTTCGTGCCCAGCTGACCAAGGCGCTGGGGGGCAGGCGTGGGGTCGTCGAGGCCGCGGTGCCGACGGTGGTGTTCACCGGGATGTGGCTCGCCACCGAGGACCTGAAACTTTCACTGATCGTGAGCATCGGCTCGGCGGTGGCGCTCCTGCTCCTGCGGATCGCGCAGCGGACCACGCCGCAGTTCGTGCTCAACAGCCTGGTCGGGATCGGCATCGGCGCCTTCTTCGCCACGCGCAGCGGCGCGGCCAAGGACGTGTTCCTGCCCGGCATCTGGTACAACGGCGCGTACGCCGCCGGGATGCTTCTGTCGATCGTGGTCAGGTGGCCGCTCGTCGGCTTCCTGATCGGCTCGGTGACCGGCGACCCGACGGCCTGGCACCGCGACGCCGGGCTGGTCCGGCTCTGCTCCCGGCTGACCTGGCTGCTGATGCTGCCGTGCCTGCTGCGCGTGGTGGTGCAGCTGCCGCTCTACCTGGCCGACCAGGTGACCGCCCTCGGCATCGCCAAGATCGCCCTCGGCTGGCCACTGCAGGTCGCCGGCCTGGCCGCGATGGTCTGGGTGCTCGCCCGCGGACGCACCCCGCTGGAGCCGGGAGTCGCCTGAGATCCCGGCCGCGCCGCGGCGCGGCCGGGAGCACGCGACGTCAGTGTGAGGACAGCAGGTGGGACAGCTGCTCCTCGACCTCCTGGTTGGCCACGAACAGCAGCTCGTCGCCGGCTTCGAGCGGGTCGTCGGCCGACGGCACCAGGACCCGTCCCTCCCGCAGGATCGCCACGAGCGCGGAGTCCACCGGCCACGGCACCGAGCCCGCGCGCTGGCCAACCACCGGGGCGTCCTCGGCGAGGGTGAGCTCCACCAGGTTGGCCTGACCCTGCCGGAACGTCATCAGCCGCACCAGGTCGCCCACGCTGACGGCCTCCTCGACCAGCGCCGACAGCAGGCGCGGCGTGGAGACGGCGACGTCGACGCCCCACGACTCGTTGAACAGCCACTCGTTCTTCGGGTGGTTGATGCGGGCCACCACGCGGGGCACCCCGTACTCCGTCTTGGCGAGCAGCGAGACCACCAGGTTGACCTTGTCGTCCCCGGACGCGGCGATGACGACCTGGCATCCGTTCAGCCCGGCCTCGTCGAGCGAGGAGATCTCGCAGGCGTCGGCGAGCAGCCACTCGGCCCGCGGGACGCTGTCGATCTTGATGGCGCGGGGGTCGATGTCGATGAGCAGGACCTCGTGCCCGTTCTCCAGGAGCTCGGCCGCGATCGAGCGGCCGACCGCCCCTGCGCCGGCGATGGTGACGCGCATCAGTGCTCCTCGTCGGACGGCGGGGCGGACAGCACCTTGTTGACCCGGTCGATGTCGTTCTCCGCGGCGACCAGGTGGATCACGTCGCCCTCCTGGATCACGGTGGCGTCCTTGGGGACGAGGGCGTCGCCCATGCGGTTGATGAACGCCATGCGGGCGCCCGCCGCGGCTTCGACGGCCTTGGCGCGGACGCCGATCCAGCCCTGGTGGAAGGCCACCTCGGCGAGGATGACGGTGCCCGTGGGGTCGCGCCAGAGCGGCTCGGCGCCCTCGGGCAGCACCCTGCGCAGGATCTGGTCGGCCGTCCAGCGGACGGTCGCCACGGTGGGAATGCCGAGCCGCTGGTAGACCTCCGCCCGGCGGGAGTCGTAGATGCGGGCCACCACGTTGTCGACGCCGAACATCTCCCGGGCGACCCGTGCCGAGATGACGTTGGAGTTGTCGCCGCTGCTCACGGCCACGAAGGCGGCGGCGGAGGCGATCCCGGCCTCCTCCAGCACGTCGCGGTCGAATCCGATGCCCGTGACCCGTCGGCCGCGGAAGCCGGCACGGAGCCGCCGGAAGGCCTGCGGGTCACGGTCGATGATCGCGACCGAATGCCCGTTGTCCTCCAGGATATGGGCCAGGGTCGACCCGACCCGCCCGCATCCCATGATCACAATATGCATGCTCCCCCGCCGTGGGTTGTGGCGGTCTCCTATTCCAGACAGTATGTCGCCCTCCAGCCCGGCCGCGTGACCCGGGGACGACCCGAGAGGACTAGGCTCAACAGACGTGTCAAAGGTGACAGATCTTGTCAAGCGGCTCCTGGTGGGGCGCGCTCTGCGGAGCACGCAGCTTCACCACCAGCTACTGCCCAAACGCGTGGCGCTACCGGTCTTCGCCAGCGACGCTCTGTCCTCCGTGGCGTACGCTCCGCAGGAGATCCTCGTCATCCTGTCGCTGGCCGGGGTCAGCTTCTACAGCTTCAGCCCATGGATCGCGGCGGCCGTCGTCCTGGTCATGCTGGTGGTCGTCGCGTCCTACCGGCAGAACGTGCACGCCTACCCGAGCGGCGGCGGCGACTACGAGGTGGCCACCACCAACCTGGGGCCGACCGCGGGCCTGACCGTCGCGAGCGCCCTGCTCGTCGACTACGTGCTGACCGTCGCGGTCTCGGTAGCGAACGGCGCCGACTACGTGGGTGCGACGATCCCGTACGTCGCCGAGCACCGGCCGCTCGTGGCGATCGCCATCGTCGCCCTGCTCACGATCATGAACCTGCGCGGCATCCGGGAGTCCGGCGTCGCGTTCGCCGTGCCCACCTACGCGTTCATGGCGGCGGTGATCGGCATGATCCTTTGGGGCCTGTTCCGGCTGGTCGTGCTCGGCGACGACCTGCGCGCCCCCACGGCCGACTACAAGATCCTCACGGAGCAGGGCGACATCGCCGGGTTCGCGCTCGCGTTCCTCGTGCTGCGCGCGTTCTCCTCCGGCTGTGCGGCGCTGACCGGCGTCGAGGCCATCAGCAACGGCGTCCCCGCGTTCCGCAAGCCCAAGAGCAAGAACGCCGCGACGACCCTGCTGATGATGGGCCTCCTGGCGGTCACCATGTTCAGCGGGATCATCTTCCTCGGCCTCAAGGCCGGGGTGAAGGTCACCGATCCCGCGAACGTGGCCAGGGACATCATCATCAACGGCCACCCGGCCGGGCCCGGCTACTACCAGCAGCCGATCATCGCCCAGGTCGCCTCCGCCGTGTTCGGCGACGGCTCGTTCCTGTTCGTGGTGATCGCCGCGGTGACCGCCCTCATCCTGTTCCTCGCGGCCAACACGGCGTTCAACGGCTTCCCGGTGCTGGCCTCGATCCTCGCCCAGGACCGCTACCTGCCGCGCCAGCTCCACACCCGGGGCGACCGGCTGGCGTTCAGCAACGGCATCGTCCTGCTGGCCGCCGGTGCGGGCCTGCTGATCTGGGCCTTCAACGCCGACGTCAGCAAGCTGCTCAACCTGTACATCGTCGGCGTGTTCGTGTCGTTCACGCTGAGCCAGACGGGCATGGTGCGGCACTGGACGCGGCACCTGAAGACCGAGACCGACCCGAAGGCCCGCTTCCGGATGCAGCGGACCCGGGTGATCAACGGCTTCGGCGGTGTCATGACCGCCGTCGTCCTGGTCGTGGTCCTGCTCACCAAGTTCACCCACGGCGCGTACATCGTCTGCATCGCGATGCCCCTGCTCTTCCTGATGATGAAGGGCATCCGGCACCACTACGACCGGGTGGCCGCGGAGCTGGCCGCGCCCGAGGAGGGCGAGGCCGACGAGACGATGCTGCCGGCCCGCAACCACGCGATCGTGCTCGTCTCGAAGATCCACAAGCCGACGCTGCGCGCCCTCGCGTACGCCAGGGCGACCCGGCCGTCCAGCCTGGAGGCCGTCACGGTGAGCGTCGACGCGCAGGAGGCGGCCAAGCTCCAGGAGGAGTGGGACCGCCGCGGCATCGAGGTGCCGCTCAAGATCCTCGACTCGCCCTACCGTGAGATCACCGGGCCGATCCTCGACTACGTCAAGTCGCTGCGGCGGCGGTCGCCGCGTGACGTGGTCACCGTCTACATCCCCGAGTACGTGGTGGGCCGTTGGTGGGAGCACCTGTTGCACAACCAGAGCGCGCTGCGGCTGAAGGGGCGGCTGCTGTTCAAGCCGGGGGTCATGGTGACGAGCGTGCCGTGGCAGCTCGCCTCCTCCGACCGGCTCAAGCGCCGCCAGGGGCCGGGAGACCCGGGGACGCCGGGCGCCGTACGCCGGCCGTACCGGCAGCCTGCGACGAAGGACACCGAAGTCAAGGCATGATGGGCAATCCGAGATCGAAGGGGGGAGCGCCGTGCGGATCGAGCTGACCGTGGGTGACGTCGCGAACGGCGGCTGGTGTGTCGCGCGGCACGAGGGCCGGGTGGTGTTCGTCCGGCACACCCTTCCCGGGGAGCGGGTCATCGCCGAGATCACCGAGGAGACCGCCAGATTCCTCCGAGCGGACGCCGTGGAGATCCTGGAGCCCTCACCCGACCGCGTCGCCCCCAGGTGTCCCTACAGCGGTCCTGGACGCTGCGGCGGCTGCGACTGGCAGCACGCCTCGCTCGACGCGCAGCGCCGGCTGAAGGCGGACGTCGTCGCCGAGCAGCTGCGGCGGCTGGCGGGGATCGACTGGAAGGTCGTGGTCGAGGAGGTGCCGGGCGCGCCGGACGGCCTCGGCTGGCGCACCCGCGTGCAGTTCGCGGCCGACCGCGACGGCGCCCTCGGGCTGCGCCGCCACCGGTCGCACGACATCGAGCACGTCGACGCGTGCCCGATCGCCCATCCCGCCGTGGAGGCCGTGGGAGCCGAGACGCTCACCTGGCCGGGCGCGGCGTCGGTCGAGGTCGTCGCCTCCTCCGGAGGAGACAGCGCCGTCATCGTCGAGCCGGCACCCCGCAGGCGGGTGACCGTGCCCGACGTGGACGCCGCCGTCCTCCTCGACGAGGGCAAGCGGGGCACCCGCGCGCTGGACGGCAGGGCCTCGCTCGTCGAGCGTGTCGGAGACCGGGAGTTCCGGGTCACCGCCAGCGGGTTCTGGCAGGTCCATCCGGGCGCCGCCGCCACCCTGCTCGGCGCCGTCCTCGAACTCGGACGGCCGCAGCCCGGGGAGTGGGCGCTCGACCTCTACTGCGGGGCGGGGCTGTTCGCCGCCGGGCTGGCGGAGGCCGTCGGCTCCGAGGGCGCGGTGCTGGGCGTCGAGTCCGAGGCGCAGGCGGTCCAGGACGCCCGGCTGAACCTGCGCGACCTGCCGCAGGCCGACGTCGAGCGCGGCAGGGTCGAGGAGGCCCTCGACCGGCTGGACATCCAGCGGGCCGACCTCGTGGTGGCCGACCCGCCGCGGGCCGGCCTCGGCCGCCCCGTCGTCGAGCGCGTGGCCGCGCTGGAGGCGCCGCGGATCGTGTACGTCTCGTGCGACCCCGCCACCCTCGCCAGGGACATCGCCTGGTTCGCCCCGTACGGCTACCGCCTCGCCGAGCTGAGGGCGTACGACCAGTACCCGATGACCCATCACGTGGAGTGCGTGGCCCTGCTGACCAAGGACTCGATCTAGAAGACTGGTGTCTTCCGTCTCGTGTCGCCCCACTCCGGCTGTGGACGAACACGATGGTGCGGCCCTCGGCGGTGCCCGACTCCGAGTAGAAGAGGCGAGTCCCGTCCGCGGTGTCGAAGTACGGCGCGCACCAGACCGGCATCTCGTCCGCCCTGTGGCGCTATGCCGGAGCGCACGCGCACCGGTCGCGCGAACACGCAAAAAGGCATAGAGAGAGCGTGCATTTGGACACTGACCTACCCACTCTGCCTGCCGCACCCTGCGATTACCGGCGTTTCGGCAGGAGACGCAGGGCAGCAGAGGGAGAAACGGCATGCGATCTCACAAGCTCATACTCGCGCTCGCGCTGACGGCGGGCCTGGCCGTCCCGGCGGCTGTGTCCGCGGCCTCGCCCGCCGGTGCGAGGACGGCAGCCACCACGTGCCGGGTGGAGCTGAACTACCTCGACGCTTACGACGTGGAGGAGAACAACGGGGACGAGATCAAGATCAACCTCGCCGGGTACATGTACCCCAGTGGCAACCAATACGTCGCCATGAACAACGGTGACACCGCCTATTCCGGCAACTTCGCCAACCCGACCACCACCATCGGCACCACCGGGTCAGCGCTGTTCAGTCTGCGCGAGGTCGCCCCGCCCGTCGTCGGCCAGGGCGACGTGCTCGGCTCGGTCACCGCGAAGGGCTCCACCTGCGCCACGCTCGCCACCGGCCAGATCGCCTACATCTCGAAGCACATCTTCGGCACCGGCTACTGGTACTACATGAGCCTGGTGATGACCGGCCTGTAGCCCCGGGTTCGAAGGCCCTGCCGGGTCACGAGGCGGGAGTTTCACCAGCCCCGACGCCAGGCCGCAACCCCGCGTCCGGGCGCGGACACGGCTACGACGACTGTCGCCCTATTCGGGGAGCAGCGGGCCGACGATGTCGCTGACGAGGGTGTCGCCGGCGGCCGTGCGCATGTCGGCGAAGAAGACCTGACGCGGCGGCCCGACGAGCTCCGCCATCAGGTCGTGCTCGGCGGCCCAGGTGGCCAGCGCCTGAAGGGCCCGCACCGAGCCGGCCGCGTCGAGCTGATCCTTGGTCATCCGTACATACGCCTCCCTGTGCGGGGGATCGCTGCGCAGCTCCAGATCGGGGAAGCGCCCGGCGATCCGCTCGGCCTCGTCGGCGGGAACCGGCCTGCACCATTCCACCGGGCCGTCGCTGTCGGCGCCCACCTCCCCGTAGAAGATCAGGAACGGCGCTCCCTCGATGCCGGGCAGGTGCGGCACCGTGCCGTCGCCCAGACGCAGCATCAGTTCGGCCCCGAAGGCACTGAGCTCGTCGATCGTGAGATGACGTCTCGCGCTCAGCACCATGCGCCCCGGGGTGTCACGGATCTCGACGTCGAACATGTGGTCGTCCTTTCCGGTCAGTTGCTCGACGAGGAAGGCGGCCAGAGCCCGGCGGGCGGAGTGGTCCGCTTCGGCCTGGGCCCAGTAGGCAGTGATCCCTTCGGCCGCCGCGGCGGGCTCCAGGTCGCAGACCGCCCTGATCCGGGCCAGCGGCATGCCCAGCCGGCGCAGCCCCGCGACCAGGCGGGCCCGTTCGAGCTGTGCCGGGTGGTACATCCGGTAGCCGCTGAGCGGATCCGTCCGCGCGGGCACCAGCAGGCCCAGCTCGTCGTAGAGCCGCAGGGCCTTCGGTGAGAGCCGGGACGCCTTGGCGAACGCCCCGATCGTCAGCAGCTCCATGACCGCCTCCCTCGTTCTGGTCACCATGAGGGTGCGGCCTGCCCCAGGGGCAAGGTCAAGTCTCAGAGACCGGGCTCGGCGAGCAGCTCGACGACCTCGTCGGGTGGGGTGGCGCCGCGGACGGACAGCCAGCCGAGGCCGTTCCTGGCGCTGAACGCCACCAGCCGCCGGGCGTCGGCCGTGTCGAGGTCCCGGGGGGTTGTCAGGACCGGTGTGAGCCCCATGAGCCCCCACACCCGGGGGCCGGCCACGCCGAGCGCCACTCCGAGCTGGTCGTGCGCCGACCTCGCCGCCGCCGTGAGGCGGCTCAGGTTGGCCGCAGAGCCGGGCGTGACCGGCACGAGCAGGCCGATGCCGTCGACGGAGGCCCCTGCCTCACGCGTCGCTCGCAGCATCGCCAGGTCGGCGGAGGACAGGCCCCGCTCGGTGGCGGGCAGCGTGAAGGAGACACCGAGAGTGCGCCCCCGGTCCCGCGCCTCAGCCTGGAGCCGTACGATCGCGCCTGCCCGGCGCCCCGTGGCCAGCGAGTCGGCGGAGTCCGCCACCTCGAAGTCGATCCCCTCGGGATCGTAGGCGGCGATCAACCGGCGGTAGGCCGCGACGAGGCGCGCCTCGCCCCGGCAGGTGGCGGACGGCTCAGGCCCGGACGGCCCCCCGAAGGCCAGCCGGGCCTCGCCGCCCTCCGCCCGGATCCGGGCGAGCCGCGCCGCCACCGTGCCGCGCCCCTGCGCGGTGGAGCCTGCCCATCGCGGCGTGCAGCCGTCCGGGCCGGCGATCAGGTGGCCGATCGTGTACCGCCGTACCCGCTCCCGCCGGTCACCGCCGGCGTCGTGGCCCGGCGCCGCGACCCCCCTCGCGTCCCGCGTCACGTCCAGGAAGCCGACGTAGCGCCGCCCGCCCGTCCGGCCGTACGGAGGGGCTCCCGAGCCGGCCGGGGGCCGCATGGCGCTCGCGGAGACGCCCGCGCCGGGCGATGCCGGGGACGCCTGCGTAAGGACGGTTATGGTCTGGCGCGCGGCGACCAGCGTCTCCGGCGGAGAGGGACGGGACGGCGTCGCCCACTGGGCGTCCGGGACGGTGGGCAGGAGCCACAGGGCGGTTCCCGTGCCGGCGAGGATGGCCGCCGCGCCCAGGGCCACGAGTGACCGGGGCAGGGTCCCCGCCCCCCGCGCGTGCCGTCCGGGCCTCACCTGTCACCACCCTCTGTCACGTTGCCGCTACGTTGTGCACAGGAGGCTTGCACATTAGCAATCCGCCGCGACGCCGGAGGCGATAATGGGCGGATGAAGCTCAGGATTTTCACCGAGCCCCAGCAGGGCGCGACCTACGACGACCTGCTGGCAGTGGCTCAGGCGACGGAACGGCTGGGGTTCGACGCCTTCTTCCGGTCAGACCATTACTCCCGGATCGGCGCGGGTGACCCGGGGCCCGGCTCGACCGACGCGTGGATCACGCTTGCCGGGCTCGCGAGAGAGACCTCCAGGATCCGCTTGGGGACGCTGGTGACCCCCGCGACGTTCCGCCTGCCCGGACCACTGGCGATCAGTGTCGCCGGGGTCGACCAGATGAGCGGGGGCCGGGTGGAGCTCGGCCTCGGCACCGGCTGGTTCGACGGCGAGCACGCGGAGCACGGCATCCCGTTCCCGCCGGTGGGGGAGCGGTTCGACCGGCTGGAGGAGCAGCTGGAGATCGTCACCGGCCTGTGGTCCGCCACCAAGCCGTTCTCGTACGAGGGCACGCACTACCGGCTCACCGACTCGCCCGCGCTGCCGAAGCCGGTGCAGAGCCCCCGGCCGCCGATCATCATCGGCGGCGCCGGTGTGCGGCGCACCCCCAGCCTGGCCGCCCGGTTCGCGGACGAGTACAACGTGGCGTTCAGAGGCGTCGACGAGACCGGTGCGGCGTTCGGCCGGGTCAAGGAGGCGTGCGACGCGGCGGGCCGCGACTCCATCGTCTTGTCGGTGGCCCACCTCGTCTGCGCCGGCGCGGACGACGCCGAGCTCGCCCGCAGGGCGGCGGCCATCGGACAAGACCCCGCGGCCATACGCTCCTCCGGGCTGACAGGCACCCCTCAGGAGATCGTCGACAAGATCGGCCGGTTCGCCGAGCTCGGCGCCGAGCGGGTCTACCTCCAGGTGCTGGATCTCGGCGACCTCGATCACCTGGAGCTGCTGGCGGCCGAGGTGCTTCCGCACGTCTGATCCGGGAAATCGCTAGCGGTCAAAAGGGGCATCCGGCACACTTTGCCGGGTGCTCCTCACGATCACGACCACCCTGCGTCCGGCCACGGACCTCGGCTTCCTGCTGCACAAGCATCCCGACCGGGTGCAGGAGTTCGACCGGTCGTTCGGCGTCGCCCGGGTCTTCTACCCGGAAGCGGGCGAGGAGCGCTGCACGGCCGCGCTGCTGCTGGAGGTCGACCCGGTGCGGCTGGCCCGCTCCCGCGGCTCCTCCTCGCCCGACTTCTCGCTGGGCCAGTACGTCAACGACCGGCCGTACGCCGCGTCGTCGCTGCTGGCCGCCGCCCTCGCCGACGTCTTCCGCACGGCCAGGGCGGGCCGGTGCGCGTCGCGGCAGGAGCTGGCGGACGGGCCGATCCCGCTGGAGCTTGCTCTGCCCGCGCTGCCCTGCCGGGGCGGCGCCGACCTCGCACGCCGCCTGTTCGAGCCCCTGGGCTGGGAGGTGGACGCCGACGCCGTCCCCCTCGACGAGGGTTTCCCCGACTGGGGCGACTCCCGCTACGTGCGGCTCGCCCTGAGGGGGTGGGTGCGGCTCGCCGACGCGCTCAACCACCTGTACGTCCTGCTGCCGGTGCTCGACGACGCCAAGCACTACTGGCTGGCCGACGACGAGGTCGACAAGCTCATCCGGGCAGGGGAGGGCTGGCTGGCGGCCCATCCCGACAAGGCCCTGATCACCCGCCGCTACCTCGGCAAGCGCCGGACGCTCGCCCGCACGGCGTTCGCCCGGCTGGCGGAGGTGGGCGACGACGTCGAGGAGGCCCTGGAGCCGCCGGTCGAGGAGGACGCGGCGGCACCGCCAGAGTCCGCAGTACCGCCAGAGCCCGCGGCACCGGAGCGGAGCCCGGTGGCGGAGGTGGCGGAGGTGGCGGACGCGAGCGTGCCGCCGACCGGATCCGGCGGGCCGGAGCCGGAGGAGCCGAGGACGCCGCTGAACGTCGTGCGCAGGGACGCGGTTGTCTCGGTGCTGAGGGAGATCGGCGCCCGCACGGTCGTCGACCTGGGCTGCGGGTCCGGTCAGCTGCTGACCGCGCTGCTCGCCGACACCTCCTTCGCCAAGGTCACCGGCATGGACGTGTCGGCCCACGCGCTGACGATGGCCGGCCGCCGCCTCAAGATCGATCGGATGCCGGACGCGAAGCGGGCCCGGCTGGAGCTGTTCCAGGGCTCGCTGACGTACACCGACGCCCGGCTCGGGGGCCACGACGCGGCGGTGCTGATGGAGGTCGTCGAGCATGTCGACCCGCCGCGCCTGCCCGCGCTCGAACACGTGGTCTTCGGCGTGGCGAGGCCCGCCCACGTCATCGTGACCACGCCCAACGTGGAGCACAACGTGAGGTACGAGTTCCTGGCCGCCGGCGGCGGGGCCCCCGCCCGCAGGCATCCGGACCACCGGTTCGAATGGACGCGCGCCGAGTTCGCCGAGTGGGCGTCCGGGGTGTGCGATCGGCACGGCTACACCGTGGAGCTGCGCCGGGTGGGCGACGACGACCCCGAGGTGGGCCCGCCCACCCAGATGGCCGTCTTCGCCCTGTCCCCGGCCGCCGCCGTACCCCGCGAGCCGGCCGCCGCCGTACCCCGCGAGCCGGCCGCCGCCGTACCCCGCGAGGCCGGGTCCCCCGCGAGCAGTGCGTCGCATGGAAGCACGGGAGGGCCGTGATGAGGGAAGTCAACGTGCCGGCCATGTCGCTCGTCGTCCTGGTCGGGATCTCGGGGAGCGGCAAGTCGACGTTCGCGGCCAGGCACTTCGCGCCTACCCAGGTGATCTCCTCGGACTTCTGCCGGGGCCTGGTCTCCGACGACGAGAACGATCAGACGGCCACGCCCGAGGCGTTCGCGCTGCTGCACCACATCGTCGGCACGCGCCTGCGGCGCGGGCTGCTCACGGTCGTGGACGCCACGAACGTGCAGTGGGAGGCGCGCAAGAGCCTGATCGACCTGGCCAGGGCCCATGACGTGCTCGCCGACGCGATCGTCCTCGACGTGCCGGAGGAGGTGGCGGTCGCGCGCAACGCCACCCGGCCCGACCGGTCGTTCGGCCCGCACGTGATCGCCCGGCAGCGCCGTGAGCTGCGCCGGTCGCTCGGCAAGATCTCCAGGGACGGCTTCCACCGCGTCCACGTGCTGCGCGGGGACGAGATCGACGACGCCGTCATCGCCTTCGACAAGGCGTGGACCGACAAGACGGAGCTGACCGGTCCCTTCGACATCATCGGGGACGTCCACGGATGCAGGTCCGAGCTGGAGTCCCTGCTGCGCGAGCTCGGCTACGAGGTCACCGAGACGGGCGCGGCCCACCCGGAGGGGCGTACGGCCGTCTTCGTCGGCGACCTCGTCGACCGCGGCCCCGACACGCCCGGCGTGCTCCGGCTGGTCATGGGGATGGTCGCCGCCGGCGACGCATTGTGCGTGTGCGGCAACCACGAGCAGAAGCTGGTGCGTGCCCTCGACGGGCGCAAGGTGCGCGTGGCCCACGGCCTGGAGCAGTCGCTGACCCAGCTCGCCGTCGAGCCCGAGGAGTTCCGCCTGGCCGCCAGGGCCTTCATGGACGGGCTCATCAGCCACTACCGGCTCGACGGCGGCCGGCTCGTGGTGGCCCACGCCGGGCTGAAGGAGGGCTACCACGGCCGGGCGTCCGGCCGTGTGCGGTCGTTCGCGCTGTACGGCGACACCACGGGGGAGACCGACGAGTACGGCCTGCCGGTGCGCTACCCCTGGGCGAACGACTACCGAGGGCAGGCGATGGTCGTCTACGGCCACACGCCGGTGCTCACGCCCGAGTGGATCAACAACACGATCTGCCTGGACACCGGGGCGGTCTTCGGCGGGCGGCTGACCGCGCTGCGCTATCCGGAGCGGGAGCTCGTGTCCGTGCCGGCGGAGAAGGTCTGGTACGAGCCGGTCCGGCCGCTGGCCGCCCCCCGGCCCACCCGCGACCCCGGCGTGCTCGACATCGGCGACGTGTACGGCACCCGCTTCGTGGAGACGCGCCACGGCGGCCGGATCAAGGTGGCCGAGGAGAACTCCCGGGCCGCACTGGAGATCATGAGCCGGTTCGCCGTGGACCCGCGCTGGCTCGTCTACCTCCCGCCGACGATGGCCCCCTCCGAGACCTCCGCGCTCGACGGCTTCCTGGAGCACCCCGAGGAGGCGTTCGAGGAGTTCGCCAGGACCGGGGTCTCGCGGGTCGTCTGCGAGGAGAAGCACATGGGCTCGCGGGCGATAGCCGTACTGGCGAGGACGCCCGAGGCCGCCGCGCGGCGGTTCGGCGTCGCGGACGGCGCGACGGGAAGCGTCTACACGCGCACCGGCCGGCCGTTCTTCGACGACCCTCGCCAGACGGAGCTGGTGGACCGGCTCCGGGAGGCCGCCGCACCGCTGTGGGAGGAGCTGCGGTCGGACTGGGTGGTGCTCGACTGCGAGCTGCTGCCCTGGTCGGCGAAGGCGGAAGGCCTGATCCGCGACCAGTACGCCTCGGTGGGCGCGGCGGCGAGGACGGCGTTGCCTGAGGCCGTCGCGGCGCTGGAGAAGGCGGCCGCGCGGGGCATGGACGTCGGCACCCTGCTCGACCGCACCCGCCGCCGTGCCGCCAACGCCGCCCTGTTCCGCGACGCCTACGCGCGCTACTGCTGGCCGGTCTCCGGCCTCGACGGCGTACGGCTGGCGCCGTTCCAGATCCTCGCCTGCGAGGGCAGGGCGACCGTCGAGGAGCCCCACGCGTGGCACCTGGACCTGCTGGGCCGCCTCGATCCGGAGGTCGCCACCCCCACCAGGCACGTCTTCGTGTCGCTCGGATCGGCCGCCGAGCGCGAGGCGGCCGTGGAGTGGTGGTCGGCGCTCACGGCCGCCGGGGGCGAGGGCATGGTCGTGAAGCCGGCCGAGTTCACGCCCGGGCGCGTCCAGCCGGGGATCAAGGTGCGCGGCCGCGAGTACCTGCGGATCATCTACGGCCCCGACTACACCGAGTCGCTCGGCGTGCTGCGGCGCCGGTTCACCGGCAAGAAGCGTTCGCTGGCGCTGCGGGAGCACGCGCTTGGCCTGGAGGCGCTCGCCCGGCTGGCGGAGGGCGCCCCGCTGTGGCGGGTCCACGAGGCGGTCTTCGCGGTGCTCGCGCTCGAATCCCAGCCGGTGGACCCCCGGCTGTGATCCCCGGGCCGTGATCCCCGGGCTGTGATCCCCGGGCTGTGATCCCCGGGCTGTGATCCCCGGGCCGTGATCCGCGGCTTCGGGGAGGCGGCTAGCATCGCGGCATGACCCCCACGAAGGCCGATCTGGAGGCGGCCAGGAACGCCACGATCGGCGACGTGCTCGGACCCGGCCTCGACGTGCTGTTCTGCGGGATCAACCCCAGCCTCTACTCCGCCGCGACCGGCCATCACTTCGCCCGGCCGGGCAACCGGTTCTGGCCGGCGCTCCACCTGTCCGGCCTCGTCCCGCGCCGCCTCGCGCCGCACGAGCAGCACCTGCTCCCGTCGTACGGCCTCGGCATCACGAACATCGTCGCCCGGGCGACGGCGCGCGCCGACGAGCTGAGCCCGGAAGAGCTCCGCGAGGGCGGCGCCCGGCTCGCGCGGCTCGTGGAGGAGGCCCGGCCGGCGACGCTGGCCGTGGCCGGGGTGTCCGCGTACCGGCTGGCCTTCGCCCGCCCCGGCGCGCGGATCGGCCCGCAGGAGGAGACGGTCGGCGGCGCCGCCCTGTGGGTGCTGCCGAACCCCAGCGGGCTGAACGCCCACTGGACCCTGGAGACCATCGCCGCCGAGATGGCAAGGCTCCGCCCCGGCGGCCGTCCCGCGGCGAACCCCGCCTGAGTGCCGTCTGAGTGCTGTCTGAGTGCTGTCTGAGTGCCGCGAGGGAACGGCAGCCGATCAGGTCCGGGTGCCGGTCGGCGGGAGGAGCGGCGCGACCTCACGGTCGTAGAACCCCGTCATCTCCTCGGCCTCCTCGTACTGGGCGGCGATCGCCTGCGCGCACGGCTCGATCAGCCGCGAGTCGGTGATCCGGCGCGCTCCCGTGTGGGCGCCGATCTCGTCGTACAGGACCTCGTACATCAGGTCGGGCCCGACGACGACCAGCTCGGGGAGCGGAGCGGCGTCCTCCAGGTGCCGCACGGCCCGCGCGTCAAGGGCCCGCGCCCGCTCACCCGCCCGCGTCCTGGCCGTCAGGAGCGCGGCCTCCCACCGCAGGTACGGCGTGAGCGGCGTCTCGACGACGCGCAGCCGGCGCAGCTCCGCCCGGGGCGGCAGGTCGTCCTCGAAGCGCATCTCTCCGATCAGGGCGACGGCGCGGTCCCAGTCGCCGTCCACCATGGCGACCCAGCTCGGCACGCCGGGCTCGTGGAAGTGCTGCGCGCGCTCCAGTTTCCAGACGACCCCCTCAAGCCGGCTGAGGTGCTCGTGCAATTCGGCGCCGTACTCCTCGGCGGGCAGGGTCACTCCCTCGACTCGCCTGACCTGCTCGAACACGGTTCCGGGCATGGGTCCTCCTCCGGCCGAAGCCGAAATCGCGTGAATGATGCGCGCCGGGTCCCGCCCGGATGTGAGACCCGGTGCGCTCTTGTCTTAATCGAACGTGCTGGTGTCGGTCAGTTCCCCGTCGAGTTGCTGCACATGGTGGTCTCGGTCATGTCCAGCCGTCTGACTCTGATCATCCGCTTCGTGGCAGCTTTCTCCATCTCCTCCACCTCGGCCTCTGCGTCGATCGGTCCCATCCGCACCTCCGTTGCCGGCCGTGCCGCAAGCTCTCCCTCGAGGGCGACAGGTTGATGTTTCGCCGCACCCCCTGCTTGGTCAAGACCCAATTCCTGTACGGGGCGGGGGCTGCGACAGGTCCGCCGGAGGGGGCAGCGGGGCCACTTCGCGCTCGAAGAACGGGAGCAGGTCCTCCGCTTCGCGGTACAGGGAGGCCAGGGCGGTGAGGCAGGGGGCGACGACGCGGGTGTCGCGGATGCGGCGCGCACCGGACGCGGCGCCGATCTCGTCGTAGCACACCTGGTACATCAGGTCCGAGCCGAAGATCACCAACTCGGGAAGCGGCGCCCCGCGCTCCAGATCCGCGACGGCGGAGGCCGTGAGCACCCTGATCTTCTCCCCGGCCGCCGCGCGGACGGAGAACACGTGCGCCTCCCACCGCATGTAGGGGGTCAGGGGCATCTCGACGACGCGAAGGCGCAGGAACGCGGCGCGCTCGCGGTACATCGCCGTGAGCGGCTCCCGCGTCTCCTCGATGAGGTCGAGGGCCAGTGGCCAGTCGCCCTCGTGGGCGGCCCGCCAGCTCGGCACGTCGGGCTCGTGGAAGTGCTGCGCGCGCTCGAGCTTCCACACCTCCCCCTCGGCCGCGCGGTAGACCTCGTCGAACTCCGCCTGGTAGTCGCGCAGGGCGAGGGACTCGCCTTCGGCGTTCCAGACGTCAGCGAAGACATGCGTCCGGGTCACGGCTTCTCCTCAGGGATCTGGCGGCGTTACGCACCCGCAGGCCGTGGCGGCGCCACCACGTCCTGACCCACAGGCCCTGGAACCCGGCGACGACGGCGATCACGACCGCGCCGTCCGCCGAGGTCACCCCGTCGTGCCGGTCCAGCACCTCGCGTACGGCGCGGGCGAGCAGGCTCAGCGTCGCGGGGAGCGTGACGGCGGCGGCGACGGCGAGGCTCAGCGCCGTCCCGGGGACGAGCAGCGCGGTGTACGCGCGCACCCAGCGGGCCTCGGCGCGCGGCAGCCGCGCCAGCGGATCGGCCGGCCGGCGCAGCAGGGCCCGCAGGCAGACGTACCTGAGATAGGCGCCGGCGTCGCCGTACAGGTTCCGGCAGCGCGTCACGTCCTGCAGGACGAAGTAGAGGTCGGTGCGCATGAACACGAGGAACTGGCCCGACAGCATGATCAGCGTCGTCAGCACGGTGACGGACAGAGCCGGATGCGGGCCGAGCCAGACGATCAGCAGGAGGCAGGCCGCGCACAGGGTGGCGTCCAGCGCCATGCCCGACAGGTAGACCGTCATCCGCACACGCCGCTCCGCCAGCCAGACTCCCGACACTTCGGTCTGGGCCGCGAGGAACTGCAGGCGGGTGCCGAGCATGATCCGCCCCGGCACTCCCGCGGCGCGGGCCGTGCAGAGATGGCCGCACTCGTGGAGCACGATCAGCAGCCACCCGATCGCGATCTGCGTGAGCAGCACGGGCGTCCCCAGGCCGCTCCAGAGCAGGTCGCGCCATCCCGGTACGGCGCCGGGCCGCAGCACGGCCGCCGCCAGCCCGGCCAGGATCACGAGGATCAAGGCGCCGTGCAGGAGTGGATTCAGCGTCCACCGCACATGGCGGGGGAGAAGGCGGGGAAGGGTGGGCCGCGGGGGAGCGGGCGTCTCCACGGGCCGCCCGTCCACCGCCGCCACCAGACCCGCCCGGACCAGGCCGTCGACGAAGCCGCGCACGTCCAGCCTGAGGCCGGTCTCCGCGCTGATCCGCCGCTCCACCTCGGGGACCGTGACCCCCTCCTGGAGCAGGCGGACGACGCGCATCCCCTCGGACGGCACGGCGACGACGTCGCCGGTGTCCATTCGGCCGACGATCCACTCATCGCGATCCCGGCGGATCGCGAGATCATGCAGGCTGATCCGGGTGGGTGTCATGGCAAGGGGGTCCCGCCTTCCGCCGGGTGGGCGAGCGCGCCGTCGCGGGGGACATCCCGCCCACTCCGGTCGGCATCGGTCTCAGGTGGAGTTCCCCTGACTCGCGACCGTCGTCTCGATCCTGTCCAGCCGGCGGATCAGGATCTCGGCCGGCTCCGCCTCAGCCATGTCGTCGGCCTGCGGAACGTTCCTGTCTTGAGGCGTCATCGAACACCTTCCGCTGTTCGTCGGTCCGAACCTCGCGCGAGAACATCCCAATGGTCGGTTCTCTTACTCGGCCGGTCAAGGCTCCTTTGCTCCGGCCGTCACTCCGGCGCCGGCGGCGCCGCGTACGTCGCGGCCGGGGCCGCCGGGGCCGCCGGGGGCGTCGGGGTGGCCGGGACGACCGGGGTGCCGCAGACGGGGCATCCGGGGCGCGGAGGATGGCGCACCAGCACGTGATGGTCGGGTGCGATGAGGTTCAGCCCCACCAGCGTCCCGACGGCCGGCTCGGGAACCCCGGTGATCAGCGAAACCACCGCGTGGGCAACCAGATTGCCCGAGATGCCGGCGGAGGCGGCCACCACGCCGGGCCCGCCGAGATCCACCGGCAGACCGGGCCTGCGGCGGCGCGCCTCGCCTTCCGTCAGGCACTCGTAGCAGGCCCCGCGCCCCGGGGCGAAGGTGCCCGCCGTGACCAGCGGGCCGTTGTAGCCGCCGCCGACCCACGGCACACCCGCTCTCGCGCAGATCCGGTTGGCCCAGATCCGGATGCCGTGCCCCCGGGGCTCGTCCGCGCAGAGGGCCAGCACGTCCTGGCCCCGTACGACGGACAGCAGGTCGGCCTCGCTCGAGATCAGCCTCCGCTCGCCGGTGACCTGGATGTCGGAGTTCACCCGGCGCAGCGCCTCGACGGTGGTGTCCACCTTGGCGTGGCCGAGGTCGTCCTCCGTGTAGAGGACCTGCCGGTTGAGGTTGGACAGCTCCACCACGTCGGCGTCGACGCAGTGGATCCGGCCCACCCCGGAGGCGGCGAGCGCCCACGCGGCGTGGCTTCCGGTCCCGCCCAGGCCGAGCACCACGACACGGGCGGCCTTCAGCCTGAGCTGCGCCTCCCAGCCGTGGGCCCGGGGTGTGAGGTCCACCTGGTGGAAGAAGGCCTGGCTCCTGCCGTACCGTTCACGCTCCCGCTCGGTGAGCTCCTCGGGGGCCGTGGCCGAGGCGTCCTCCACATGGCCTGACGCGATGAGCGCCGCCACGATCCTGGACGCCTCCGGCCCGGACAGGCCGGGGAGCCGCCGGCACACGGCGTCGGCGATGTCGGCCGGCGTCCGCGTGCCGTCCATGAGGGTCAGCGCGGTCCACGCGCCCCCCGTGGGATCGATGATCTCCGTGGCGAGCCCGTATATCTCCCCGCCGATGCGTACCGTCCCGTCGTCGAACCTGAACGGCTCATGCCTCTTCTTGACCCGTGGCCGCAGCACCATTGCCCGTTCCCCTCGCGTACGGACGAGCGGGACGGGTCGTCCGTCCCGCTGTCAGCTCGTCGTCACGCACTCGGAACCGGGGGCCGGGGTAGATCGGGCAATCGACCCAAACCGGTTCTACTCTGACAAATCATCACCAGGGCGTACGGATTTCAAGTCCTAAAGGGTTGCGGTGCGGTGACGGCATGATCCGCACCGGCGGCCGGTGCGGACCAGGCCGGGCCCGGGACGGGGACCTCTGTCCGGTGGGGATGCGGGCAGAGATCAGGTGCGGTGCCAGTGCGTGTGGTGATGGCGGTGGCGGTGGCGGCGGATGCCGAACACCATGGTGAACAGCCAGACGAAGAACAGCAGCTTGGCCACGCCGAGCAGCGGCCAGCCCACGCCCGTGACGAGGGCGGTGACCAGCAGGGCCGCCAGAATCAGGAACGCGATCGGCGGAGCGCCGTGCCGCGCCCCGCGCGGAGGCCGGCCGGGCCGTCCTCGCCGGGCGGCGGCCAGATGCCATCCCCAGGTCGCGAGGTCGCCGTGGCGTCCCGGCCATCGCGGATCGCCGGGCAGGCCGGACAGGCCCGCCACGGGATCGCCGTGGTGCCCGGCCGGCCGGCCGGGGCCCTCCCAGGGAGCGCCCTGCCGGCCGCGCCGGGGTTGCGCGCCCTCGGGCCTGGGCAGATCGGCGGTGAGCGGGCGCAGGTCGCCGGCCGTGCGGGCCGACAGAGCGCTCTCCACGCGCTCGTCCAGCTCTTCGCGGGTGATGCGGCCCTGCGCGAACGCGTCGTGCAGGACCCGCGTCACCTCGTCGCGCTCGCTGTCTCCAATTCGTAGATCGTCCGGAGAGGACATCTGCTCACTCCTCGGCGGGGTCGCCGTCGGCCAGGATCTGATAGAGCTTGCGCCGGGTCTCGGCCAGCACCTGCTTGGCCTGACGGACCTGTCCGTCCGTGCCTCCCTGGGCGATCTGGAACAGCGCCGACGCCGCCTGGCGGGACAGGTCGAACAGCTCGTGGACATTGTCCCCGATGTCCGGTGTCATGTCCTCCCAGGGGGCGCGGGTCTCGTCCTCGTGCTCCGCGATGTAGGCACGGCCGGCCTCGGTGAGCTGGAAGGTCTTCCGCCCGTCGGTCTCCTCCGCGCGGACCAGGCCCTCGTCGGTGAGCTGCTGCAGGGCCGGGTAGACGGCGCCCGGGCTGGGCTTCCAGCCGCCCTCGCTGCGCTGGGCGATCTCCTGGATGATCTGGTAGCCGTTGCGCGGCTCCTCCGACAGCAGCGCCAGGATGGCCGCGCGGACGTCGCCGCGCTTGGCCTTGCGGCCCCGCCCGAAGCCCCGCCCGCCGAACGGATGGTGGCCGCCGACTCCGAACGGCCCCAGGCCGCCTGGGCCACCCGGACCGAAGCCGCCCCAGGGGCCGCCGCGTCCCCTCGGCCCGCCCCTGTGCCGGTGCTCCTCGGAATGGCCGGCGTCGTGGTGCTCGTGCTTCCACATGGCTGCTCCTCTCATGGCCTCATGGACGATGTGCCGCATCGCGCGGCGGATGTCGTGCGGGTCGGCCCAGGGGCCGCCCATCGTGTGGCTGGAACCCATTCGTGTCTCCGATCAGACGTTCCACGACCTGTTCTCGATGCTTCAAAGATATATCGCTAGTGTTCCGACCGCAAGCCGTTCCGTCGATTCCATGGAAGTGACACAGCTCACGGGGAAAGTTTTCGCGGCCCGGGAACATGGTCCGAGACCGGGGCGTTATCTGGCATGAAGGCGGGATTGTTCTGCTCTGAGAGGGCTGGGGGGTGCTCTTGGAGCGGGACGATCCCGTCTTGTCATTCCGGGGGACGGCTCACGGAAGTGTCTTCCCGGCTCGTCCGCCGACCGGCGTCGGCCCCATACGGCCTAGTGGCCGGTCTGCTCCCGGCGTGCGCCCTTCCGGACGGCCGGAGCGACACGTGTGGCGCCGGATGGGTGCTTCGCGGATTTTGTCGGTGCCTTGCCGTACAGTCTCCAGGCGTGATCTTGTCATGATGGGGCATTCGCACGCCCTGAGCGGAGCGGCGGTGTGGCTGGCGGTGGCTCCCGCCCTGGTCGCCCTGCCGGGAGTACTGGGACCGGAGTTCGCGACGGTGACGGGGCCGATCCTCACGCCTCCCGAGCTCGTCGCCGGAGCCGTGATCTGCGCGGGCGCAGCGATGCTGCCCGATCTCGACCATCCCAGCGCCACGATCGCGCAGACGTTCGGCCCGGCCACCTACCTCCTCAGCAGGGGAGTCAACGCGATCAGCGGGGGTCACCGGCACGCCACCCACTCCCTGCTGTTCGCCGCCTTCGCCGGGGTGGGCGTCCACCTCCTCGCCGGCCGGTACGCCGTCGGACGGGAGATCGTGGTCGTCCTCATGATCGGGCTCGCGCTCCGCGCCGTGGGCTTCGGGGTCCCGGGCAAGACGCTCACCTCGGCGGCCGTCAACGTGGCGATGACCGCCGGGCTGTACCTGACGTTCTACTCGCTCGGGGTGACCTACTCCTGGCTGGGGATCGCCATCGGGATCGGCTGCCTGGTCCACGTCATCGGCGACTGCCTGACCGAGCGGGGCTGCCCGGTGCTGTGGCCCATCAAGGGCCGGTGGCTCCTGCCGTTCGACATCGGGATCAAGACCGGCAAGACCTTCGAGAAGCAGATCCTCGGCCCCGCCCTGTCGGTGGTGGTCATCGCCCTGCTCTGCTTACGCCTGATGCCCGCCTGATGCCCGCCTGACCGGTTCTGGCCCGCGAGGGCGCGCCGGGCGTACGGGCCGCTCGTGCGCTCGTGCGCTCGTCTGCGCCTACTGATCGGTAATTTGATGTCGAGATATCTGAGGCGATATCTTGATATCGAGACATCTTGTCGCCATGGCGGGTGAGGGACACCTGGCTGTCCGGAACGTCCCAAGGGTGCGGCAGGATGCATAAGCGAACTTCTGACACAAGCCCGGAAACCTGGGGAGGCGAACTTCGTGTCCGCGAACAGCTTCGGCAGCCGTGACACGCTGCACGTCGGCGACGCGTCGTACGAGATCTACCGGCTGGACGCCGTCGAGGGGTCGGCGCGCCTCCCGTACAGTCTCAAGATCTTGCTGGAGAACCTGCTGCGCACCGAGGACGGCGCGAACATCACCGCCGACCACATCCGCGCCGTCGCCGGGTGGGACCCGAACGCGGCGCCCAGCGTGGAGATCCAGTTCACCCCCGGCCGGGTGATCATGCAGGACTTCACCGGCGTCCCCTGCGTCGTGGACCTCGCGACCATGCGTGAGGCGGTGCGCGACCTCGGCGGCGACCCGGCGAGGATCAACCCGCTCGCGCCCGCCGAGATGGTCATCGACCACTCGGTGATCGTCGACTTCTTCGGCGGCGCCGACTCCTTCGTTCGCAACGTCGAGCGGGAGTACGAGCGCAACCACGAGCGCTACCAATTCCTGCGGTGGGGCCAGACCGCGTTCGACGAGTTCAAGGTCGTCCCGCCCGGCACCGGCATCGTCCACCAGGTGAACATCGAGCACCTGGCCCGCGTCGTGATGACCCGCGACGGCAAGGCGTACCCGGACACCTGCGTGGGCACCGACTCCCACACCACGATGGAGAACGGCATCGGCGTCCTCGGCTGGGGCGTCGGCGGCATCGAGGCGGAGGCCGCCATGCTCGGCCAGCCGATCTCGATGCTGATCCCGCGGGTGGTCGGCTTCAAGCTCACCGGCAAGCTGCCCGCGGGCGCGACGGCGACCGACCTGGTGCTCACCATCACCGAGATGCTGCGCAAGCACGGCGTGGTCGGCAAGTTCGTCGAGTTCTACGGCGAGGGCGTGTCCAGCGTGCCGCTGGCCAACCGCGCCACCATCGGCAACATGAGCCCGGAGTTCGGCTCCACCTGCGCCATCTTCCCGATCGACGGGCAGACGATCGACTACCTCACGCTCACCGGCCGCTCCGCCGAGCAGGTCGCGCTCGTCGAGGCGTACGCCAAGGAGCAGGGCCTCTGGCTCGACCCGTCGGCCCCGGAGGCCGAGTTCTCTGAGTACATCGAGCTCGACCTGTCGACCGTCGTGCCGTCGATCGCCGGGCCCAAGCGCCCGCAGGACCGTATCGCGCTGTCGGAGGCCAAGTCCTCGTGGCGCGCGGCGGTCCGCGACTACGCCGCCGGCGACAGCGTCCAGGGCCCGACGGACGAGTCGTCGGCCGAGTCGTTCCCCGCGTCCGACTCCCCGGCGATCTCCCACGGAAGCAACGGCGACGCGCCGCACCCGGCTCCGCGCAACGGCGACCGGCCGCACCGGCCGACGCCGGTCACGCTGGCGGACGGCACGTCGTTCGAGATCGACCACGGTGTCGTGACCATCGCCGCGATCACCTCCTGCACCAACACGTCCAACCCGTTCGTCATGCTCGGCGCGGCCCTGCTCGCGCGCAACGCGGTCGACCGCGGCCTCACCCGCAAGCCGTGGGTGAAGACCTCGCTGGCCCCCGGCTCGCAGGTCGTGACCGGCTACTTCGAGCGGTCAGGGCTCCAGCCGTACCTCGACAAGCTCGGCTTCAACCTGGTCGGCTACGGCTGCACCACGTGCATCGGCAACTCCGGGCCGCTGGACCCGGAGATCTCCGAGGCGATCCAGTCGGCCGACCTCGCGGTGACCGCGGTCCTGTCCGGCAACCGCAACTTCGAGGGCCGGATCAACCCCGACGTCAAGATGAACTATCTGGCCTCCCCGCCGCTGGTCGTGGCGTACGCGCTGGCCGGGACCATGGACATCGACCTGAACAACGAGCCGCTGGGCACCGGGTCGGACGGGAAGCCGGTCTTCCTCGCCGACGTGTGGCCCTCTCCGGAGGAGGTCGCCGCGGTGGTCGGCGACTCGATCGGCCAGGACATGTTCCTGCGGGACTACGCGGACGTGTTCAAGGGTGACGAGCACTGGCGGTCGCTGCCCATCCCGACCGGGAACACCTTCGAGTGGGACCCGTCGTCCACCTACGTCCGCAAGGCGCCGTACTTCGAGGGCATGCCGGCCTCGCCGGAGCCCGTCACGGACATCACGGGGGCTCGCGTGCTGGCCCGGCTGGGCGACTCGGTCACGACCGACCACATCTCGCCCGCGGGCTCGATCAAGCCGGACTCCCCGGCCGGGCGTTATCTGCGCGAGCATGGGGTGGAGGTCAAGGACTTCAACTCGTACGGCTCCCGCCGGGGCAACCACGAGGTGATGATCCGCGGCACCTTCGCCAACATCCGCCTGCGCAACCTGCTGCTCGACGGCGTGGAGGGCGGCTACACCCGTGACTTCACCAAGGGCGGCGAGCAGGCGTTCATCTACGACGCGTCGCAGAACTACCAGGCCGCCGGCATCCCGCTGGTCGTCCTGGCGGGCAAGGAGTACGGCTCGGGCTCGTCGCGTGACTGGGCGGCCAAGGGCACCGCGCTGCTCGGCGTCCGCGCGGTGATCGCGGAGTCGTACGAGCGCATCCACCGCTCGAACCTCATCGGCATGGGCGTGCTCCCGCTCCAGTTCCCCGAGGGGCAGAATGCCGCCTCCCTGGGCCTCGCGGGCGAGGAGACCTTCGACATCGTCGGCGTCGAGGAGCTCAACAACGGCACGACGCCGGCCACCGTCACCGTCCGCGCCGGCGACGTCGAGTTCGAGGCCGTCGTGCGCATCGACACCCCTGGTGAGGCGGACTACTACCGCCACGGCGGCATCATGCAGTACGTCCTGCGCTCGCTGCTCGCCAAGAGCTAGAGTGCCGCCGAAGGCCGTCCGGGGTGGCCGTCATCCATCCCGGACGGCTTTCGCTACAGCATCTCGTGGATCCACTCGGCGATCTCCGACAGCACCTCGGGAGGAACGCCGCCGATCCTCGTGCCGAACCGCTCTGGGGAGATCGCGCGGACCTGCTCGGTCATGGCCCAGCTCGCCTTCGGCAGGCCGGTGCCCTCCGGCGCTATCTCGACGTGCGTGTCCCAGCCGCGAAACCGCGTGCTCAGGGGAACGGCGAGAATCGGGTCCCACACGGTCCTGTTGACGCGATCATTGCTGACCACGACAGCAGGGCGGTCGTATCCCTGCTCCCGTCCGATCGGCTCGCCGAGGTCGGCCCACCAGATGTCGCCCTGCCTAACCTTCACGGTGCTCCTCCGGGAAGTCGATCAGTCCCTCCCACTCCGGGGCTATCCGCCTGGATCGCGAGGGCCCGCCGAGCCACTGGTCCCTCTCCTCGATGTACTCCGCCCAGCTCTCCGGATCCTCCCGCCGCGTCCGCTCCATCTGCTCCGCGACGCGTTGCCAGCGGAGCTTCCTCCGGTGTTCCTTCACGGCGTCTTCCACCAGTGCCGTCATGCTCTTGCCCTCCTGTTCCGCGAGTTTCGCGATCATGTCCCGGAGATCGGAACTGACCCGGATCGTGGTGTGCTTCTGATCGGCGCTCATACATAAGAATCTACGTCCGTGTCTACAAAACTCGCTACCGCTTCGCGCCATGAGTAGGCTACGCGCCCTGTGATTACTCTCGCAACACATTTCGATTACTGACGGTGATTGTCTGGCTTAACGGGCGTACGGCCGTGAACGGGATAACCGGTTGCCCCGTGGCGGTGCCGCGCGGCTAGGGTCCACGCTCATGAGTCACGAGATGTTCGTCCTGCTCGCCGGCGGCCTGGCGGTGTTCGCCGGGGCCGTGGTGCAGGGCGGCGTCGGCTTCGGGCTCGGTCTGGTCGCCTCGCCGCTCATCGCCCTGCTGGACCCCACCGTCATGCCGGGAGCGGTACAGGTCGTCAACGCCACGCTGCCGCTTTTCACGCTGGCCGCCGAGTGGCGGCGGGTGGACTGGCGCGGCTTCGGCTTCGCCCTGCTGGGCAGGCTCCCGGGCAGCGTCGCCGGCGGGCTGGTCGTGGTGTACGTGAGCACCCGGGCGCTCGGCGTCCTCGTCGGGGTGATGGTGGTGGCCGCCGTGGCTCTTACCGCGCGGTCGGCGGTCATCCCGCGGAACCGGGGCACTCTGGTGGGCGCCGGATTCCTGTCCGGCATCACGGGAACCGCGACGGGCATCGGCGGGCCGCCGATGGCCCTGGTCTACCAGAGCGCGAAGGGGCCGCGGGTCCGCGCCACGCTCGCGATGTTCTTCCTCGCGAGCGCCCTGCAGTCCCTGGGAATCCTGGCCGCGGTCGGACGCCTTCCGGCGCGGACGCTCGGGGCCGGGGCGGCGCTCATCCCCTTCATGGTCGCGGGCTTCCTGGTGTCGGGCCCGCTGCGGCGCTTCCTGGACGGCGGGCGGGTGCGGGCCGGGATCCTGGTGGTGGCGGCCGTCTCGTCCTTCGTCCTGATCGCGCAGAGCCTGGCCGGTTAAGCATGCGTTTCCCGATTGTTACCGCCTGCAACAACTTTGACCGCCGGAGGTCTGGCGCGGGGCGCTCGGGACGGAATACGTTGCCGCAAACAACATTCAAAGAATCGGTCGAGCCGAGAACCGGCGAAAGCCGTTCTTCCTCCCGGTCAGAGCTCGGCCGGGCCTCAGTGACACAGACCCCCACGCCACGCCTCGAGTGGCCATCTTCTGCAGAAAGGACCCGGTGCACCCATGCGCAAGGGGATCCTCGGCCTGACCGCCGCCGCCGCGGCGCTCTCTCTCGGTCTCACCGCCTGCGGGGGCGATGACGGTGGCACGACCGGCACCCAGAGCAGCGGCTCCGCCTCGGCGCCCGCCGCCAAGCCCGGCAAGATCGGTGTCATCCTTCCCGACAGCAAGTCGTCTCCCCGCTGGGAGAGCGCCGACCACAAGTTCCTCGAAGAGGCGTTCAAGACCGCGGGCGTCGCCTACGACATCCAGAACGCCCAGAACGACAAGACCGCCTTCCAGACGATCGCCGACCAGATGATCACCAACGGCGCCACGGTGCTGCTGATCGTCAACCTCGACAGCGGCACCGGCAAGGCCGTCATCGACAAGGCCAAGGGCCAGGGCGTGCCGGTCATCGACTACGACCGCCTGACGCTCGGCGGCGGCGCCTCGTACTACGTGAGCTTCGACAACACCAAGGTCGGCACCCTCCAGGGTGAGGGCCTGGTCAAGTGCCTCACCGACAAGAAGGTCGACAAGCCGGTGATCGCCGAGCTCAACGGCTCGCCGACCGACAACAACGCGACGCTGTTCAAGGCCGGTTACGACGCAGTGCTCCAGCCCAAGTACGACTCTGGCGAGTACATCAAGGGCCCGGACGAGTCCGTGCCGGACTGGGACCCGCGCAAGGCCGGCACGATCTTCGAGCAGATGCTGACCTCCAACTCCAAGATCACCGGCGTGCTCGCGGCCAACGACAACCTGGGCAACGCCGCCATCACCGTGCTGAAGAAGCAGAAGCTCAACGGCAAGGTGCCGGTGACCGGTCAGGACGCCGGCGTCCAGGGCCTGCAGAACATCCTCAACGGTGACCAGTGCATGACGGTCTACAAGGCGGTCCGCAAGGAGGCCGAAGCCGCGTCCGGCCTGGCCGTCGCGCTGGCCAAGGGCGAGAAGCCGACCGTCAGCGGCGTCACCAAGGACAGCCAGACCGGCCAGGACGTCCCCTCCGTCCTGCTGGACCCGCTTCCGGTCACCGCCGAGAACGTCAAGGACGTCGTCGACGACGGGTTCGTCACCAAGGAAGAGCTGTGCGCGGGCGAGTTCGCCGACAAGTGCGCCAAGGCCGGAATCCAGTAGCTACACGGTCCGGCACGGCACGCGCCCCCCGGGGACGGCCCGTCAAAGGGGCCTCCCCGGCGGGGCGCGCAGGCCATACCGTAAGTGTCTGAGGAGCAAAGTGTCATCCCAACCCGTCCTGGAGATCCGCGGGCTCGACAAGAGCTTCGGTCCGGTGCAAGTGCTGCACAACGTGGGCCTGTCCGCCAACGCCGGTGAGGTAACCGCCTTGGTCGGCGACAACGGCGCCGGCAAGTCCACACTCGTCAAGTGCATCGGCGGCACCTACGCGGCCGACTCAGGGGAGTTCCTGTTCGACGGCAAGCCCGTCCATGTGACCAGTCCCCGTGAGGCGGCCGACCTCGGCATCGAGATCGTCTACCAGGACCTCGCGCTCTGCGACAACCTCGACATCGTGCAGAACATGTTCCTGGGCCGCGAGAAGAAGAGCGGCATGGTCCTCGACGAGGCCACGATGGAGCAGATGGCGGCCAAGACGCTGGACGGCCTGTCCGTCCGTACCGTCAAGTCGATCCGCCAGCACGTCTCCAGCCTCTCCGGCGGTCAGCGCCAGACGGTCGCCATCGCCAAGGCGGTGCTGTGGAACAGCAAGGTCGTCATCCTCGACGAGCCCACAGCGGCCCTCGGCGTCGCGCAGACCGCCCAGGTGCTTGAGCTGGTCCGCCGCCTGGCCGACAACGGCCTGGCCGTCATCCTCATCTCGCACAACATGAACGATGTCTTCGCCGTCTCCGACCGGATCGCGGCGCTTTACCTGGGGCGCATGGCCGCGCAGGTGAAGACGGCCGACGTCACCCACTCGCAGGTTGTCGAGCTGATCACCTCGGGCCGCAGCGGTGAGCTCGGCCTGAAGAACGGTAACGGAGTCACGGCATGAGCACGACGACGCTTCCCGGGCAAGAGGCCGCCGCGCAGTCCCCCGGCATCGGCGGCAGCGTCCGCGGCTACCTGGCGCGCGTCCGTGGCGGTGACATGGGCGCCCTGCCCGCCATCCTCGGGCTGGTCGTGCTCTGCACGATCTTCGCGATCCTGCGGCCGGTGTTCCTGTCCGCGATCAACTTCGCCAACCTGCTCACGCAGGGCGCCGCGATCAGCCTGATCGCGATGGGCCTGGTCTTCGTGCTCCTCCTCGGCGAGATCGACCTGTCGGCCGGGTACACCAGCGGCGTCTGCGCGGCGGTGCTCGCCGTCACCATGACCAGCAACGGCCAGCCGTGGTACATCAGCGTCGCCGCGGCGATCCTGACCGGAGTGGTGATCGGGTTCGTGCTCGGCGCGCTGGTCGCCAAAGTGGGCATCCCCTCGTTCGTGGTGACGCTGGCGGCGTTCCTCGCCTTCCAGGGCCTGCTGCTCGTCCTGGTGAACGAGGGAAACAACATCGCGATCCGCGACCCCACGATCATCGCGATCGAGAACAAGTACGTGCCGCCGGCGCTGGGCTGGGCCATCTACGTCGTCTGCGTGGCCGCCTACGCCGCTGTGCAGATCGTGCGGGCGCGGCGCCGCTCCGGGCGCGGCCTGGTGGCGGACCCCGCGACGTTGATCGCCGTCCGCGTGGGCGCGCTCGCGGTCCTCGGCGGGCTCGCCGTCTACGCGCTGAACCTGGAGCGCAGCCGCAACGCGCTGCTGGTCTCGCTCAAGGGCGTGCCGATCGTCGTCCCCCTCGTCCTCGCGCTGCTGGTGTTCTGGACGTTCGTCCTGCAGCGCACCGCCTTCGGCAGGCACATCTACGCGGTCGGCGGCAACGCCGAGGCGGCCCGCCGCGCGGGCATCAGGGTGGACCGCATCCGGGTCAGCGCCTTCGTGCTCTGCTCGGGCATGGCCTCGATCGGCGGCATCGTCCTCGCCTCCCAGGCGAGCTCGGTCGACCCCAGCACGGGCGGCAGCGACGTGCTGCTGTTCGCGGTCGGCGCCGCGGTGATCGGCGGCACCAGCCTTTTCGGCGGCAAAGGACGGGTGCTCGACGCGATCCTGGGCGGTGCCGTGGTCGCGGTCATCAACAACGGCATGGGCCTGATGGGCTACAGCGCGAGCGTGAAGTACATCGTCACCGGCTCGGTCCTGCTGCTGGCCGCCGGGGTCGACGCCCTTTCCCGCAAGCGCGCCGCCGCCTCGGGACTCAGGTAATCCCCGCCGCTCACCGGGTCTCGCGAGAGGCCCGGTGAAGTGGTGCCCGTCAAGCCGAGCCGCAATGCCGATGCACCACGGCGGCGCCACCGGAAGACGGGTGAGGACCGTGGCGCGGCTGCCGTCGTGGCGGAGCCCCGCGGGCGGCCTCACGCCGCCCCACCCCCCGTCTGCACCGCACGAGGAACCAGAGGACCACGGATGATGCGCGCGGGCCCCTCACAGGAGGAGATCCGGCGCCACAACCTCGGCGTCCTCCTGCGCCACGTCCACCTGGGCGGGCCGACCTCCCGGGCGGAGCTGACGAGCCTGATGGGGCTCAACCGCAGCACCATCATGGCGCTCACGGCCGACCTGACGGCGGCCGGCCTGGTCCGCGAGGAGCTGCCCGGGGACACGGGGAAGGCGGGACGGCCGTCGCTCGTGGTACGGCCGGAGACCGCCCGGGTGTACGTGCTCGCCTTCGAGGTGGGGGTCGACCGGCTGGCCGCGGCCAGGATCGGCCTGGGCGGCGTGATCCTCGACCGCCGCGAGGCCGTACGCGAACGCGAGCCGTTCGACATGGGGCAGATCGTGGGGACGCTGGCCGGCTTCGCGCGGCAGATGCAGCGCGAGACCAGGGACGACACGGTCTGCGTGGGTGCCGCGGCGGCGTTCTGCGGCGCCGTGCGCAAGGCGGACGGCTTCGTCAGGATCGGGCCCAACATCGGTGCCGAGGAGGCCCCCTTCGGGGAGGAGCTGTCCAGGAGCATCGCGCTCGGCCTGCCGGTCTCGGTCGGCAACGACGCGAACCTCGCCGCCCTCGCCGAGCAGACGCGGGGCGTCGGCGCCGGCTGCCGCGACCTCGTCTATCTGCACGGCGACGTGGGCATCGGCGGCGGCATCGTGGTGAACGGCCAGCTGCTCGGCGGGGCCGGCGGATACGGCGGCGAGATCGGCCACATGGTGGTCAACCCCGACGGGCGGCTCTGCGGCTGCGGCTCCCGCGGCTGCCTGGAGGCCGAGGTGGGGGAGCGCGCCCTGCTGGAGCACGCCGGCCGGTACGGCGAGGCGGTGGGCAGGGACGGCGTGCGCGCCGTGGTGGACGCGGCCGACCGGGGCGACGTGGTGGCCCAGGACGCGATGCAACGGGTGGGCAACTACCTCGGCCTCGGCGTCGGCAGCCTGATCAACGTCTTCAACCCCGAGATGGTGGTGTTCGGAGGCATGCTCAGGGAGATCTACCTGGGCTCCGCCGCCCAGGTGCGCAGCCGCATAGCGGCCGGGACGCTGGTGGCGACGCGGGAGCACGTGCGGCTGCGCACCTCCGCGCTCGGGGACGACGCCACGCTCATGGGGGCGGCCGAGCTCGCGTTCACGCGGGTGCTCGCCGACCCCCTGGAGGCGCTGTCACGCCTCACGCCGTGAGGCCGCGCCCCATCCCCAGGTTAAGCACAGATCAACAGAAGCCGTGCAGGGTATGTCGAGGTTCACGGCAGTCTCTGGAGAACCGGACCGTCCCGCGAACTAGACTCGATCTGTTCGACGGCGAGCAGGAGAGGATGAGCGGTGGGGATTCTGGAGACGATCAAGGACCCACTCGACGTGAAGGGCCTGGTGGCCCATGAGCTGTCACAGCTCGCCGCCGAGATCCGTGAGCTGCTGATCTCCTCGGTCGCCCGGGACGGGGGCCACCTCGGCCCCAACCTGGGCGTCGTGGAGCTGACCATCGCCCTGCACCGCGTCTTCGACTCGCCCCGCGACCGCATCGTCTTCGACACGGGCCACCAGGCGTACGTGCACAAGATGCTGACCGGCCGCGCCGGGGACTTCGGCACCCTGCGCCAGGAGGGCGGCCTGTCCGGCTACCCGAGCCGGGCGGAGTCCGAGCACGACGTCATGGAGAACTCCCACGCCTCGACCGCCCTGTCGTACGCCGACGGGCTGGCCAAGGCGTTCGCGCTGCGCCGGGAGACCGGCCGCACGGCGGTCGCGGTGATCGGCGACGGCGCGCTCACCGGTGGCATGGCCTGGGAGGCGCTGAACAACATCGCCGGCCGCAAGGACCTGCCGCTGATCATCGTGGTCAACGACAACGGCCGGTCCTACTCGCCGACGATCGGCGGCCTGGCCTCGCACCTGTCGTCGCTGCGGATGACCCGGGGCTATGAGCACACGCTGGAGCTGATCAAGAACAACCTCGGCCGGGTGCCGTTGGTCGGCCCGCCCCTCTACGACACCCTGCACGGCATCAAGAAGGGCATCAAGGACATCCTCGCCCCTCAGGTGATGTTCGAGGACCTGGGGCTGAAGTACGTCGGCCCGATCGACGGCCACGACGAGGAGGCGGTCGAGGCCGCCCTCCGCCGGGCCAGGGCCTTCCGCGGCCCGGTCATCGTGCACGTCCTCACCCGCAAGGGCCAGGGCTACTCGCCCGCCGAGAACCACGACGAGGACTGCTTCCACTCGCCGCAGCCGTTCGACCCGCTGACGGGGGAGGAGCGGCCCAGGGCGCACGGCTGGACCAACGTGTTCGGCGAGGAGATCGTCAAGATCGGCGCGGTGCGTGAGGACGTCGTGGCGATCACCGCGGCGATGCTCCACCCGACCGGGCTGGCCGCCTTCGCCGAGGCGTACCCCGAGCGGACCTACGACGTGGGCATCGCCGAGCAGCACGCGCTGACCAGCGCGGCCGGCCTCGCGCTCGGGGGCCTCCACCCGGTCGTGGCGGTCTACGCCACCTTCCTCAACCGGGCCTTCGACCAGCTCCTCATGGACGTCGCGCTGCACCGCCTGCCGGTCACCGTCGTGCTCGACCGCGCGGGCGTCACCGGCGACGACGGGGCCAGCCACAACGGCATGTGGGACCTTTCGATCCTCCAGGTGGTCCCCGGCCTGTCGATCGCCGCGCCGCGCGACGGCGTACGGCTGCGCGAGGCCCTGGGCGAGGCCGTCGCGATCGACGACGGGCCGACCGTGGTGCGCTTCCCGAAGGGCGCCCTGCCCAAGGACATCGACGCGGTCGGCAAGCTCGGCGACATGGACGTGCTGCGCGCCGGCGACGCCGACGTGCTGCTGGTGGCGGTGGGGCCGATGGCCCAGGCCTGTCTCGAGGCGGCCGACCTGCTCGACGCCCAGGGCATCTCGGCGACCGTCGTGGACCCGCGGTGGGTCAAGCCGCTGGACCGGGCCCTCGTCCTGGCGGCCCGCGCGCACAAGCTCGTGGCCGTGGTGGAGGACAACGGCCGGGTCGGCGGGGTCGGCGACGCGGTGGCCCGCCTGCTGCGCGACGCGGACGTGGACGTGCCGGTGCGCACCTTCGGCATCCCGCAGCGCTTCTTCGACCACGCCAAGCGGGCGAAGATCCTCGGGGAGATCGGCCTGACCGCGCAGGATCTGGCGCGGGAGATCACCGAGGCCGTGGCCCGGCGCTCGCCCGTGCTGGAGAGCCACCCCGGACGGCAGGTTCAGACAACAGACTGAGCGACCGGCGCGTAAATCCGCCGGTTCCGGGAAGTCAGCAGGTCATCCGTGGGATGAGGAGCCTGCTGATGAGTGTGTTCCGGACCAAGACGGTGGAGCAGTCGATCGAGGACTCCGAGAGTGGTGAGCACCGTCTCAGACGGAGCCTCAGCGCCCTCGACCTGACGGTGTTCGGTGTCGGCGTCATCGTCGGCACCGGCATCTTCGTGCTGACGGGGGTCGCCGCCCGCAACACCGCCGGCCCCGCGGTCGCTCTTTCGTTCGTGGTCGCCGGGATCGTGTGCGGGCTCGCCGCGCTGTGCTACGCCGAGTTCGCCGCGACCGTCCCCGTGGCCGGGTCGGCCTACACGTTCGCGTACGCCACGATCGGGGAGTTCCCCGCCTGGATCATCGGCTGGGACCTCATGCTGGAGCTGGCGCTGGGCGCCGCCGTGGTCGCCTCGGGCTGGTCGGGATACTTCGCGTCGCTGCTGAAGAACTTCGGGATCTACCTGCCGGAGTCGATCGCGGGCGAGCACGCGGTGGTCAACATCCCCGCGGCCGTCATCGTGCTGCTGCTGACCGGCGTCCTGGTGCTCGGGATCAAGATGTCCGCCCGGTTCAACGCGGTCATGGTGGCCATCAAGATCATCGTCGTTCTCCTGGTGATCGTCGCCGGGCTGTTCTTCATCAAGAGCGCCAACTACCAGCCGTTCATCCCGCCGTCCCACGCGATGGAGAGCGAGGACGGCCTCAAGGCTCCGCTGATCCAGGTGCTGTTCGGGGTGCAGCCCGTCGCCTACGGCGTCTTCGGCATCTTCACCGGCGCCGCGCTGGTGTTCTTCGCCTACATCGGCTTCGACGTGGTCGCCACGGCCGCGGAGGAGACCCGGCGCCCGCAGCGCGACCTCCCGATCGGCATCATCGCCTCGCTGGTGATCTGCACGATCCTGTACGTCGCCGTGTCGCTCGTGGTGGTCGGCATGCAGCACTACAGCGATCTGAGCGTGTCGGCCCCGCTCGCCGACGCGTTCCGGGCCGTCGGCGAGTCGTGGATCGCCACGTTGATCAGCGTCGGCGCCATCGCCGGCCTGACGACGGTCGTGATGATCCTCATGCTCGGCCAGAGCCGCGTGCTGTTCGCGATGTGCCGCGACAACCTGCTGCCGCGCGGGCTCGCCGCCGTGCACCCCAAGTTCCGCACGCCGTACCGGATCACGATCATCATCGGCGTCGCGACCGCGCTGCTCGCCGCGCTCATCCCGCTCAGCGCCATCGCGGAGCTGGTGAACATCGGCACGCTGTTCGCGTTCGTGATCGTCGCGATCGCGGTGGTCGTCCTGCGCAGGACCCGTCCGGAGCTGCCCCGCTCGTTCCGCACGCCGCTCGTGCCGCTGGTGCCGATCGTTTCGGTACTCGCCTCGATCTACCTGATGCTGAACCTGCCGGTGGAGACGTGGCTGCGGTTCCTGATCTGGATGGTCGTCGGCAGCGTCCTGTACTTCCTGTACGGCTACCGGCGCAGCCGGGTGGGCGACGGCACTACGCGGGAACCAGTCCTCGAAGCATGAGGACGGCTCCTGCCCCGGCCAGCAGGACGCCGCTGCCACCCAGAAGCAGGCGGTAGCCGCGCGGGGTCAGCCGGTGCCGTCCGGCCCCGACCGCCCAGGCGAGCACGACCTTGGAGCCCACCAGGACGAGGTAGAAGCCGCCGGTGAACGCGAGTGCGGACCCCGGCGCCCTGCCCCAGGCGGCGACGAACACCGGCGACCCGACGGCGATCCAGAACAGCCACGGATGGGGGTTGAGCAGGTTGACGACGACGCCGCGCAGCACCTCCCGTGTGGAGGAGGGGGCGGCGGCGCCTGGCCGGGGAGGCTCGGCCGTACGGGCCTCCCTCACCGTGGACGCCCCGAGGTGGATCACGTAGAGGCCGCCCGCGACCGACAGGACGCGCAAGAACGCGCCTGGCAGGGCACCGACGGCGGTGACGGTGAGCAGGACGACGGGCAGGTCCGACAGCAGCGGCACGCAGGCCAGGCGCAGCCCCGCCCGGAAGCCGCCGCGCAGGCTGGCCGTGATGACGAGGGTCAGCAGCGCGCCCGGCGTGACGCCCGCGCCCAGGCCGAGGCTGAGCCCCAGCAGCAACTCCTGCACGCCCGCCCCCCGTCTCGATCCTCGCAGAGGCTATCGAGGGCCCCGTGTACCGGCGAATCCGAGCCCCAGGCCTGGACGCGGGGAGAACCGTGGTCCCCGCCACAGCCGGGTCTTCGCGGCTCTGTGGCGTCTGGCCCTCTGGAATTGATCGGACGACAGCACGGCACGTGGAACGCTTAAGCAATGCTCGGTGATTGCCGCCTTATCTCGGCTTTGCGATGGAAACCGGGCAGTGGCTGGATTACAGCCATGGCCGAAGCCGGGAAAGTGGTCTGCCGAATGGGCCCTTGATGCTGCTGTGACGGAGAGACTAGTCAAGCCGGGCTTCAAACTGGCCGCTTGGGATCATTTGCTTCGGGCGGGTAAACGAAATGTGCGGTATGGGCGTCAAGTGCGGCTCTTGTCGCTTAACTTCTTGAGTACGCCGGATCGAGGTCAACGACCCGGCGCACTCCCGCCGAAGGGCGATTCCCTCAGCCGTAAACTGGGCGTTTACGCTGACCATTCTACCTGCTCGTAACAAGGTGGGCTGGGCTTTGGGGTGGTCCCTTCGGCTGTTTCCGACTCGAAGGGGTTAACGCCATGAAGCTGGGCAGAACCGCGCTCCTGCCGATCGCCGCACCGATCACGGCCGTGGTGGCTTGGCCCGACCATCCCTGGGTGAGCGTCGCCATAGCTGTCGCGTGTGCCGTATCTCTGGCTGTCCTACTCGTCGTCTTCGCCTGCCGGGGTGGAACCGTCACCCTCAGCGCGGGCAGAGGTGACGGCCGGAAGGCCGCGATTGTTCGCGTACCCGCACGGCGTAGGAGACAGGCTCGCTGATCCAGTCAGAACCGGGTGCCGGGTAGTGCTGCCCTGCACCCGGCCGCCGTTGCTGCCTATGCAGGAATGTCATCCCGGTAGCGCTCGCCTCGGGCAAATCGCCCTCTCTCGAATTGGATCAAAGCTTCGTCCGAACCTGTTGGAGCTCTACACGCAGCTCGTCCCAGGGGAAGGGGACCGCTACTTGCGCGCCCGAATTCGGTGCGGGAAGACGATCCCAATCGAGGATTATCCGTACGCCCCACTCTTTGAGCCGGGCCACACTCTCAGGAAAGACGGGGTGTCTCGCAAGGGCGTGGTTGGGCCAGGGTACGGCGATGATCGGCAGGCGGAGACCGAGGGCTTCGTTCAGCAGGCCCAGCGCCAGAGTGTCGCTGATGCCCTGTGCCCACTTGTTGGTCGTGTTGAAGGTGGCGGGGACAACTGTCATGGCGTCGGCAGGGGGCAGCACATCCGGCTCCTCGGGCCGCTTGTAGTCGCGCCGTACGGGATAGCCGGTGAGTGTGCCGAGTCGTTCGGCGTCGATGAACTTGGTTCCTGACGGCGTCGCGATTACGCAAACCGTCCAGCCGTCGGACTGTAGGCGTTCGATGAAACCGGGGAGGTCACTCGCTGGCTGGCCCCCGCAGGCGATCACATACAGAACCGGCTTGCCTTCTGCCATATCCCGCTGTCCTCCATTCCTTTGCGATCACCGTCGGTTACTATCCGCTGACGAGCTTCGGCGTGGGGCTCGTTGCACCTGTTCGCCTCCATCGCCTGCGCGAACTGTCCGCAGGCCGACGGGGCCGTCCATACGTGAGACGGAATGGCTTCCTACGGTCAGGACCGAGGAGCTCTGGCAACGCCTGCTAAGCGGGCAGGCCCGATAATCCCAGCTTCACCACGATGAGCCGCCGCGCCGGTGGGGCGCGGCGGCTCGGGGCGGTGATCTGGGTCAGGCGGGCACGGGGGCACCGAAGGAGGCCACCCCGGGTTCCAGGAAACGGGAGCCGGTGACCTCCTCCGAGATGCCCGTCCGGTCCAGGTACGGCGTGATGCCGCCGGTGTGGAACGGCCACCCCGCGCCGAGGATCATGCACAGGTCGATGTCCTGCGGCGCGGCCACCACACCCTCGTCCAGCATGAGCCGGATCTCCTCCGCGAGGGCGCGCAGCGCGCGCAGCCGCACCTCCTCGGCGGTGGACGGGCGCGTGCCGCCCTCGAACAGGGCCCGCGCCTCCGGGTCGATCGAGAAGTCCGGCGCGTAGAGCCCCGGCTTGCCGGCCGCGACGAGCTTCGCCAGGTTCTCCGACACTCCGAAGCGGCCGGGGAACGCCTCGTGCATCGTCTCCGCCACGTGCAGCGCGACGGCGGGCCCGACGAGCTGCAGCAGCGCGAACGGCGTCATCGGCAGGCCCAGCCCGTCCAGCGCGTGGTCGGCGGTCTCCAGCGGCGTGCCCTCGTCGGCCGCCGCGATGACCTCGCCCATGAAACGGGTCAGCAGCCGGTTGACCACGAACGCGGGCGCGTCCTTGACCAGCACCGACGACTTCTTCAGCGACCTGCCGGCCGCGAACGCCGTCGCCAGCGTCGCGTCGTCGGTGGCCTCGCCACGCACGATCTCCAGCAGCGGCAGGATCGCCACCGGGTTGAAGAAGTGGAAGCCGACGACCCTTTCCGGGTGCCGCAGCCCGGAGGCCATCTCGGTGACGGACAGCGAGGACGTGTTGGTGGCGAGCACGCACGTGTCGGAGACGACCTCCTCCACCTCGGCGAAGACCTTCCGCTTCACCCCCATGTCCTCGAAGACCGCCTCGATGACGAAGTCGGCGTCGGCGAACGCGTCCTTGGTCAGTGAGCCGGTCACCAGGGCCTTCAGCCGGTTGGCCTGGTCGGCGGAGATCCTGCCCTTGGCCAGCAGCTTGCCGATCTCGCCGTGCACGTAGCCGACGCCCTTGTCGAGGCGGGCCTGGTCGAGGTCGGTCAGCACGACCGGCACCTCCAGGCGGCGGGCGAACAGCAGCGCGAGCTGGGAGGCCATCAGCCCGGCGCCCACGACGCCGACCTTGGTGACCTTCCTGGCCAGCGACCTGTCCGGCGCGCCCGCCGGCCTCTTGGCCCGGCGCTGCACGAGGTCGAAGGCGTACAGCCCGGCCCGCAGCTCGTCACCTGTCAGCAGGTCGGCCAGCGCCTCGTCCTCGGCGGCGAAGCCCTCGTCCCGAGACGCCGTACGGGCGAGCGCCATCAGGTCGAGCGCCCGGTACGGCGCTGGGGAGGCGCCGCGCAGCTTGAGGTCGACGAGCCCCCGAGCTTGCTCGATCACCGGCGTCCAGTCCGGGGCGGTGTGGTCGGCGCGGTCCACCGCCACGTCGCCGCGCAGCACCTGGGCCGCCCAGCGCAGCGACTCCTCCAGGAAGTCGGCCGGCTCGAACATCGCGTCCGCGATCCCCAGCTCGAAGGCGTCCCGGCCCTTGATCATCCGGTTCTGCGACAGCGGGTTCTCGATGATGAGCCTGACGGCCTTGTCCGGGCCGATCAGCCGGGGCAGGAGCTGGGTGCCGCCCCAGCCCGGCACCAGGCCGAGGAAGCACTCAGGCAGTGCGATCGCCGGGACGCCCGACGACACCGTGCGGTAGGCGCAGTGCAGCGCGATCTCCAGCCCGCCGCCCATCGCCGCGCCGTTCACGAAGGCGAACGAGGGCACCGGCAGCTCGCCGAGGCGGCGGAACACGTGATGCCCGAGGGCGCCGATGGCCAGGGCCTCCTCGCGGGAGGAGACCGCGGCCGCGCCGTTGAGGTCGGCGCCCACCGCGAAGATGAACGGCTTGCCGGTCACGCCGACCGCGGCCAGGTCCGACCTGGCCGCGATGGCGTCGAGGGCCTGGTCCAGGGCCAGCAGGCCCTTCGGGCCGAAGGTGTTCGGCTTGGTGTGGTCGAGGCCGTTGTCCAGGGTGATCAGCGCCATCGTGCCGGCGCCGTACGGCAGCTCGACGTCGCGCACGAGGGCGTTGGTGACCACCTCGTCGGCGTTCTTCCCCGCGAGGAGGGACTTCCAGTGCTCGACGTCGCTCATGCGATGTTCTCCCAGATGACCGTGCCGCCCATGCCCATGCCGACGCACATCGTGGTGATGCCGTACCTGACGTCCGGGTGCTCGGCGAACTCCCGGGACAGCTGCGTCATCAGGCGCACGCCCGACGACGCGAGGGGGTGGCCGAACGCGATCGCCCCGCCGTACGGGTTCACCCGGGGGTCGTCGTCGGCGATGCCGAAGTGCTCCAGGAAGGCGAGGACCTGGACGGCGTACGCCTCGTTGATCTCGATGAGGCCGACGTCGCCGATGGTCAGCCCGGCCAGGCGCAGCGCGCGCTCGGTGGACGGGATCGGCCCGATGCCCATCACCTCGGGATCCACGCCCGCGAAGGCGTAGGACACCAGGCGCATGCGGGGGGTCAGCCCGAGCTCCCCGGCGACGTCCTCGGCGGCCACGATGCAGCCGGTGGCGCCGTCGTTGATGCCCGACGCGTTGCCCGCGGTGACCCGGCCGTGCACGCGGAACGGGGTCTTCAGCCCGCGCAGGCCCTCCAGGCTGGTGCCGGGACGCGGCGGCTCGTCGGCCGTGGCCAGCCCCCAGCCCTCGGCGGCCTTGCGGGTCGCCACCGGCACCAGGTCGCGCTGGATCACGCCGTCGGCGTACGCCTTGGCGACCTTCTCCTGCGAGGCGACGGCGTACGCGTCGGCCCGGTCCTTGGTGATCGACGGGTAGCGGTCGTGCAGGTTCTCCGCCGTCATGCCCATCACGAGCGCGGAGCCGTCCACGAGCCGCTCGGACAGGAACCTCGGGTTGGGGTCGACGCCCTCGCCCATCGGGTGGCGTCCCATGTGCTCGACGCCGCCGGCGATCGCCACGTCGTACGCGCCGAAGGAGATGCCGCCCGCGACGGTCGTGACGGCGGTCATGGCGCCGGCGCACATGCGGTCGATCGCGTACCCGGGGACGGACTTCGGCAGACCGGCGAGCACCGCGGCGGACCTGCCGATGGTCAGGCCCTGGTCACCGATCTGGGTGGTCGCGGCGATGGCCACCTCGTCCACCCGCTCCGGGGGAAGGCTCGGGTTGCGCCGCATCAGTTCGCGGATGACACGGACGACAAGGTCGTCGGCACGCGTCTCGGCGTACAGGCCTTTGGGGCCCGACTTGCCGAAAGGCGTCCGAACGCCGTCGACGAAGACGACTTCACGGGACGCAGGCACGGGTTCGCTCCTACTGGTCGGTAGCTTCCACCTCATATGCTACTGATCAGTAACCAGTTTCGCGATCCGGGGTCAGACCTCCCCCTTGATCTCCAGACGTTCGAGCGCCTTGGCCAGGGGATGGACGGTCAGCCCGATCTGCCACTCCCGCGCGCCAAGCTCGCGCAGCCGCGCCGCCACCGAGCTCTCCGACAGGTCGGCGGGCGGCTCCCACGTGAGCCGGCGTACGGCGTCGGGCTGCAGCAGGTTCTCCGTCGGCATGCGGTGCTCGTCGGCCAGCGCCGCCACGACGGTGCGCGCGGCGGCGAGCCGCTTGGCCGCGGCCGGGTCGCGGTCGGCCCAGCGGTTGGCCGGGGGAGGGCCGTCGCCGGGCCCGACCGGCTGGGGCAGCACGGCCTCCGGCATCGTACGTGCCCTGGTCACCGCGGCGAGCCAGTCGCGCAGGTGGCGCCGGGCGCTGCGGCCGGTGAACGGCGCGATCTCGGTCAGGGCCTTGGTGGTGCGCGGCTGGTCGAGGGCCGCCTGCACGATCGCGGAGTCCGGCAGGACCCGGCCGGGCGCCAGGTCGGCCTCCCGGGCGATCTCGTCGCGCAGCGTCCACAGCTCGCGGACGACGGCGAGGCCGCGCAGCGTGCGGACGCGGTGTATGCCGGAGGTGCGCCGCCACGGGTCGCTTCTCGGGGCGGCCGCGGGTGCCCCCAGGATCGCGGAGAACTCCTCCATGGCCCACTCCAGCTTCCCGCTGGTGCCGAGCTCGGCGTGCAGCACGTCGCGCAGCTCGACGAGCACCTCGACGTCGAGCGCGGCGTAGCGCAGCCAGTCCTCCGGGAGGGGGCGGGCCGACCAGTCGGCGGCCGAGTGGCCCTTCTCCAGTCGCAGCCCGAGGACCACCTCCACCATCGTCCCGAGCCCCACCCGCTCGTAGCCGAGCAGCCGCCCGGCCAGCTCGGTGTCGAAGAGCCGCCGGGGCCGCAGCCCCAGCTCGGCCAGGCAGGGCAGGTCCTGGTTGGCCGCGTGGAGCACGACCTCCGCGCCGTCCAGGGCGCGGTCGAGAGCGGTCAGGTCGGGGCAGGCGATCGGGTCGATCAGCGCGGTGCCCGATCCGGCCCTGCGCAGCTGCACCAGGTAGGCCCGGCCGCTGTAGCGGTAGCCGGAGGCGCGCTCGGCGTCCACCGCCACCGGACCGGCCCCGCGGGCGAAGGCCTCGACGACGGACGCGAGGGCGGCCGCCTCCTCGATGACGGGCGGTATCCCCTCGCGTGGCTCCAACAGCAGCTGGATCTCTGGTTCTGTCACGGGCTATGGGACTTTCGGATCTTCTCGGCGGGCGGGGCGCGGGTGCAGCGAGGCGACGTCGGGCGGCAGCGGCGGGATGCCCGCGGCCAGGCACATCAGGTCGCACCAGGCGGCCACGTGCGCGGTCAGGTCCTCGTCCAGAGGAGACCAGGAGGCACGCAGCTCCAGCTCGGTCGTGACCGGGTCGTCCGCCTTGCCGCCGAACCCCTCCGACACCGCGCGGGTGACGGTGCCGCCCACGGCGGCGTACGTGGCGCCGTGCCCGTCGAGGGCCTCGGTGAGCCAGCTCCAGGCGACCGGCCCCAGCAGCGGGTCGGTGGTGATCTCCGGCTCCATGTCGGCCCGTACGTAGGCGACCAGGCGGAACTGCCCCTCCCAGCCCCGCTGGCCGTCGGGGTCGAACAACATGATGAGGCGGCCGACGGCCAGCTCGTCGTCGTCGCGGTAGACGGAGGCGCCGACCGCTCCCGAGTACGGCGCGAGCCGCTGGGGCGCCGGGATGTCCTCCAGCTCTATCTCCGGGCGCACCTCGGCCGGGCGCAACGTCTCGAGCGCGCGCCTGAAGGCGGCGGGAGGCGCCGGTGGTTCACCGAGGGTCATGACCGAAGCGTAGGTCGGAGTCGGGAGCGCACGAAGCAGGGGGGTGGCTGCGGGGGGCATGGGTCGTCGTCAAGCCGTGGCCATCGCAAGCAGCGGGCGGCGCCCGCCTGAGGGGCGCACCCGTTCCTGCCGGATACTCCGGCCGTCCGCGCGGGGTCGCCGCTCGGACGCGCGTTCGGACGCGCGGCCGGCGGCGTGGCCGGCCCAGCGCTCAGTGCGGCGTTCGGGGGAACTCCACATCGAAGTCATCGCTCCGGGGCCTCTCGTCGGATCCACGGTCGTGTCGGTTGCTCGGGACTGATCCGACGTTGGCACGTCCCGCCGACATTTCCCCGCATCGCGCTCGGCGTGTCTCGAAAGTGGTATTGGAATCGATGCCGGAAGCGCGATTGGCGAACATATTGCCGAGCAGTGAGATGACTCACAGGGAGGGATGAGGTTCACCATACCGATCACCGGGGCTTTACGCTCAGTTCAGGGGCTCCAGGTCGGAGGTCCGTGCCCCGGCGGGCGGTGAGGCATGGCAGTCTGGGAGCGTGAATCCCCAGCTCGCCGACTCCGTGTTCGTCCGCGCCTGCCGGCGCGAGCCCGTCCCGCACACCCCGGTCTGGTACATGCGGCAGGCAGGCCGTTCGCTGCCCGAGTACCGCCGCGTCCGCCAGGGCGTCGAGATGCTGACCGCGTGCGCCACCCCCGACCTCGTGGTGGAGATCACCCTGCAGCCGGTCCGCCGGTACGGGACCGACGCGGCGATCTTCTTCAGCGACATCGTGGTCCCGCTCAAGGCCATCGGGGTCGACCTCGACATCAAGCCGGGCGTCGGCCCCGTCATGGGGTCACCGATCCGGGACGAGGCCGGGATCGCCGCGCTGCGGCCGCTGGAGCCGGACGACGTGCCGTACGTGACCGAGGCGATCGGAGCGCTCGTCAAGGAGCTGGGGGCGACCCCGCTCATCGGTTTCGCCGGCGGGCCGTTCACGCTGGCGTCGTACCTGATCGAGGGCGGCCCGTCGAAGAACCACGACCGCACCAAGGCCATGATGTACGGCGAGCCGGACCTGTGGCACGACCTGATGGACCGTCTCACCACGATCACGCTGGGCTTCCTGCGCGTGCAGGCCGCCGCGGGGGCGTCGGCCGTCCAGCTGTTCGACTCCTGGGTCGGCGCGGTCGCCCCGCAGGACTACCGCACCTTCGTCATGCCCCACACCAGCAGGATCTTCGACGGGCTCGCCGACCTCGGCGTGCCGAGGATCCACTTCGGCGTCGGGACGGGCGAGCTGCTGGGCCTGATGGGCGAGGCCGGGGCCGACGTGGTCGGCGTGGACTGGCGGGTGCCGCTGGACGAGGCCGCGCTGCGGGTGGGGGCGGGCAAGGCCCTGCAGGGCAACCTCGACCCCGCCATCCTGCTCGCCCCCTGGGAGGTCGTGGACGACCGGGCGCGCGACGTGCTGGACCGCGGCCGGGTGGCCGAGGGGCACGTGTTCAACCTGGGCCACGGCGTGCTGCCCTCGACCGACCCCGACCAGCTCGCGCGGCTCACCGACCTGGTCCACGCCGCCTCCGCCCGCTGACCCCGGCGCCTGAGGTCACGGCTTCGGGTGCGGCTCCGGTCCCGGCGGGCCACCGGCCCCGGGACCGGACGGCGCACCCGCGGGCACCGGCTCCAGCTGCTCGTGGGCCTGCGGCGGTGCCGCAGGATCCCGGTGCAGCCGGCGCCAGATCACCACGGTCACGACCCAGATGACGCCTCCCAGGACGAGCCAGGGGAGCAGGACGCCCACCACGGTCAGGGCCACCTTGGCGGACGCGACCAGCGCCCGCCACCCGGCCTTGAGGCCCGACAGGAAGCCGGAGGTCTCCTCCTTGGGCTTCTTCTTCACCGGGCCCGGCACCGGAGGCGCCAGCGTGAGCGTCACCGTCGCCATGCCGGTCTGCGCGGCGAGCGACTTCTGCCGGGCCTGGAGCGACTCCAGCTCCGCCTCGCGGTCGGAGATCTCCCGCTCGATCTGCAGGATCTCCCCGATCTTGTTCGCGTCCGACAGCAGCGTGCGGAACTGGTCGAGCGCGGACTTGGCCGACTTCACGCGGCTGTCCACGTCGGCCACCTCCTCGGTCACGTCCTCGGTGTCCTGATGCATCGACTCCCGCTTGCCGAGGTCGCGCGAGAGCTGCGCGATCACGTCGGGATATCCCGCCGGGGGCACCTTGAACGTGATGACGGCCCGGTCGCCGCTGGACAGCGAGCTGCTCTTCTCCTCGGCGACGTAGCCTCCGGCGCCGGTCACGATGGCCCGGGCCCGGTCGGCCGCCGCCTGGACGTCCTTCACGCGGACGCTCATCTGGGCCGTGTAGATGATCGATCGCTGTTCGGGCTGGATCGCGACCTTGCGGTCACCGCCTCCCGAGCCGCCTCCCGAGCCGCCCGCCGCGTCCTTGCCGGCCTGTTCGGTCGTGCCCGTTCGGCCCGCGTCGAGCGCTTCCCGCGGCTGGGCCGCGGCCGGGGCGGCCGCCGCCGAGCCCGCGCCGTCCTCCGTCCCCGAGGTGGCCACGGGGTCTCCGCCGCAACCGGCGATCAGGAAGGTGCCGGCGACCAGGGCCGCCATGCCGTACCGGATTCGCATCATGTTCTTGAGACGTCTGGTGGCGCCCGCCCGGTCTGGGCCCGGCGATCACGATGCCGTCACGTTGCCGTCACAGCCCGGCTCGGCCCGGCCCGGGCCCAGCTCGGCTCGGGCGAGGCGGTCGCCGGGCCGCGGGGCCGTGGCGGTAGCTTTTCTGGGTATGGAGGGGATCCCTGGTCGTCATGTGGTCGTCGTCGGCGCCGGCATCGCGGGCCTCGCGGCCGCACTGCATCTGAGCCGCGGCGAGGGCCGCCCCCGGATCACGGTGCTCGACGGCGCCTCCCGGATCGGCGGCAAGCTGTACGCGTCCGAGGTGGCCGGCGTGCGGGTCGACGCGGGAGCCGAGGCGATGCTCGCCCGGCGGCCCGAGGGCAAGGAGCTGGCCCGGCTCGCCGGTCTCGGAGACACGCTCGTGGACCCGGGCACCACCCAGGCGGCCATCCTGTCCAGGGGCGTCCTGCGGTCGCTGCCCAAGGGCCACGTGATGGGCGTCCCCTCCGACGTGACGGCGCTCGCCCGCTCGGGCGTGCTGTCGGCAGCCGGTCTCGCCCGCGTCCCGCTCGACCGGGTCCTGCCGCCGACCCTCGTCACCACCGACGTGTCCGTCGCGGCGTACGTGCGGGCCCGGCTCGGCGGCGAGGTCGTGGAGCGGCTGATCGAGCCGCTGCTCGGCGGGGTATACGCGGGCCGCTCCGACCTGCTCTCCCTGGACGCCACCATGCCGAAGGTCGCGGCGGCCGCCCGCACCGAGCGGTCCCTGCTACTCGCGGCCGGGTCCATCGCCGCGCAGGCGCCGAAGGACGCGGGCCCGGTGTTCACCACGCTCCGCGACGGCCTGGGCGGCCTGCCCGAGGCGGTGGCGAAGGCGTCCGGCGCCGACGTCCGCACCGGGGTGACGGTGCGCGAGCTGATCCGCACGGCGGACGGCTGGCGGCTGGTCACCGGCCCCACCAGGGACGAGGAGGTCGTCGACGCCGACGCGGTGATCCTCGCCGTCCCGGCCCGCGCCGCGTCCCGCCTGCTGCGGCGGGAGGTGCCGGGCGCGGCGGCCGAGCTGGAGAGGATCGAGTACGCCAGCATGGCGATCGTCACCCTCGCGTACTCCAAGGGCGCCTTCCCCGAGCCGCCGGCGGGCAGCGGCTACCTCGTCCCCCCGGTGGAGGGCAGGCCGGTCAAGGCGGTGACGTTCAGCACGACCAAGTGGCCCCATCTCGCCGCCGCCGACCGCGACCTCGTCGTCGTCCGCTGCTCCCTCGGCAGGCTGGGGGAGGAGCAGATGCTCCAGCGTGACGACGCGGAGCTGGTGGCCCTGGCGATGGACGAGATGACCGAGGTCATGGGGGTGCGCGGGCTGCCGCTGGACAGCCGCGTCACCCGGTGGGGCGGATCGCTGCCGCAGTACGAGGTGGGCCACCTCGACCGCGTCGCCCGGATCCACGCGGCGGTGGCGGCCGGCCCCGGGCTCGCCGTGTGCGGCGCCGCCTACGACGGCGTCGGCATCCCCGCCTGCGTCTCCACCGGCCGTACGGCGGCCGTCCGCGTCCTGGAGCATCTGGAGCGCCTGGACGCGCTGGGCGGGGACCCGGCGGCCCCCTCCGGCGGCTGATCGCCGCGTGGTCGGGGCGCCCGGGGGACCGGGCCCAGGGGCGGGCACAATGGAGGCATGACGGAGCCCACCCCACGGCCCAAGGCGCGTGACCTCAACCAGGTGATCAGGTACACGATGTGGTCGGTCTTCCGGCTGCGCGACCGGCTCCCGCCCGCCCGCGAGGGTGTCGCGGAGGAGGTCGAGGAGCTGCTCGGCCAGGCGGCGGGCAAGGACGTGACGACCCGCGGCTGCTACGACGTGGCCGGGTTCCGCGCCGACGCCGACTATATGTTCTGGTGGCACGCCCCGTCGGCCGAGGATCTGCAGGAGATCTACACCCGCTTCCGTCGTACGGCGCTCGGCCGGGCCAGCGAGCCGGTCTGGTCGGCGATGGCCCTGCACCGGCCGGCGGAGTTCAACAAGTCGCACGTCCCGGCCTTCCTGGCCGAGGAGGAGCCCAAAGGCTTCGTCTGCGTCTACCCGTTCGTCCGGTCCCTGGAGTGGTATCTGCTGGAGGACTCCGAGCGCAGGGCCATGCTCGCCGAGCACGGCAAGATGGCCCGCGACTACCCGGACGTGCGGTCCAACACCGTCGCCTGCTTCGCGCTGAACGACTTCGAGTGGATGCTGGCCTTCGAGGCCGACGAGCTGCACCGCATCGTCGACCTCATGCGTCACCTGCGGGGGGCCGAGGCGAGGCGGCACACCAGGATCGAGATCCCGTTCTACACCGGCACCCGCAAGCCCGTCACCGAGCTGGTCGCCGCGCTGCCCTGAAACGGCGCTGCCTGAAACCGTGCTGCCCTGAAAACTGGTCGCCTTGATCAGGACATCGGGGGTAGAAAATGCCACAAACGGACTCCTGATCTTCCGAACTTTGCCATACTCTGACCAAACAACCCCGTCACTGTGAGGCAGAGTGTCGAGCCGGGTGGCACGTTCCAGGGGCCGCCGCCGTAAGGGGCGGGCCCGTCCAGGAGTTCTCGAGGCGTCCCTCGCCGTGGCGGCCTTCGCCGTCGGGACCCTCGCCGTCACCGGCCCGTGGCGCTCCGGCTCCCCGGGGCCCGCGGCCACGCCGGCCCCCCATGCGAGCCCGGCACGTGAGCTGACCGTCGCCAGCGTGGACAGCGGCGCGACGGCGGGCAAGGAGGAGGCGAAGGCGGCCGGGAAGTCGAAGTTCACCGACGGCAAGGCCGCGGCGTACTTCCAGAGCAGGTGGAGCGACAAGACGGCCAAGCGGGTCCGCGACATCCGCACGACCGGCCGCTACCTGCGGATCTACACCAACCTGCCGGAGAACGCCGACAACTCCAAGGCCGCTCTCACGCTGTGCGAGCGCGGCCTGGAGTATCTGGCGGAGGAGGGCGAGACCAATCCCGTCGTGTTCGTGCAGGCGAGGTTCGGCGAGAACGGCAACCCCGTCCTCGCCAACGTGCTCGGCCCGGACGACGGCGACTGCCGGGTCACCCACCCCAAGCCGAAGTGACCGTCACTCGGCCGGCTGGAGGGTCAGGCAGACGGAGTTGATGCAGTACCGGTCGTCGGTCGGCGTGGCGTAGCCCTCGCCGTGGAAGACATGCCCGAGGTGGGAGTCGCAGCGGGCGCAGCGGACCTCCACCCGGCTCATGCCCAGCGTGCCGTCCTCGTGCAGCGTGACCGCCTCCGACTCGGACGGCTCGAAGAACGACGGCCATCCGCAGTGGGAGTCGAACTTGGCGTCCGAGCGGAACAGCTCGGCGCCGCAGGCGCGGCAGGAGTAGACGCCGGTCGTCTTGGTGTCCACGTACTCGCCGCTGAACGGACGCTCCGTCCCCGCCGTGCGCAGCACGCGGTACTCCTCGGGAGAGAGCTGGACCCGCCACTCGGCGTCGCTCTTGATGACCTTGTTCATGTTCACCAGCCTAGGCACGGTGGCCCAACATCGGGGTTGTGGGGTGATTACGTACTGAGAACCCCATACGCGTCCAGGATCTTCCCGGCGGCTTCTCCGGCGGGGAGGCATCCTTTCGCAGGTGTTCTTGCGTCTTCACTGGTGAGGGGGACGATCGCGCTCCGCGATGGGGTGATCGCCCGTCCCGCCGTCAGGGCTGCGCGCACCCGACCCGTGCTGGACGCCGCCGGACGGTGAGAGGACGCCGCCCGCGGGCGGCCCGTCGTGGTCCGTCCCGTCGCGGGGGCGGCGCGCGGACAAGCGCCGCCGCCCCCGCGACCACGAGCCCCCGCCGGGGATGGCGGGAGCGTTCGTGGGCGCTCCCGGCCCGGCCGCCGTTGGCAGCCCGGGACGGACCCTCACTTCCCGGGTAGGGTCTCGGCATGGCTTCGCCGTACATCGAGATAGAGGTGGGTGGCCGCACGGTCAAGGTCACCAACCCGGACAAGGTCTACTTCCCGGCCATCGGAGCCACCAAGCGTGAGCTGGTGGAGTACTACGTGAGCGTCGGGGAGGGGGCGCTGCGCGCCCTCCGTGACCGGCCGACCTACCTCAAGCGGCACCCGGACGGGGTCGAGTCGGAGGCGATCTACCAGAAGCGGATGCCCAAGCATCCCGAATGGATCGAGACCGTCACGGTGCGCTTCCCCAGCGGGCGTACGGCCGACGCCTTCTGCCCGACGGAGGTGGCAGGCATCGCGTGGTGCGCCAACCTCGGCACTATCGACTTCCACCCCTGGCACGCCCGCAGGCCCGACCTCGACCACCCCGACGAGCTGCGGATCGACATCGACCCGCAGCCGGGCACCTCGTTCGAGCAGGCCCGTACGGTCGCGTTCGTGGCGAGGGAGGTCCTCGGCGATCTCGGCATGGAGGGCTTCCCGAAGACCTCGGGCAACCGCGGCATCCACGTCAACGTGCGCGTCGAGCCCCGCTGGACCTTCACCGAGGTCCGGTACGCCGCGATCGCCTTCGCCCGGGAGGTGGAACGGCGCAGCGACGGCCTCGCGACGACGGCCTGGTGGAAGGAGGAGCGGGGGGAGAAGGTCTTCATCGACTACAACCAGAACGCCCGCGACCGCACCGTGGCGGGCGCCTACTCGGTGCGCGCCCGGCCGGACGCGACCGTCTCCGCGCCGGTGACCTGGGAGGAGCTGGGCGACTGCGACCCCCGGGACTTCGACATCAGGACCATGCCGGAGCGGTTCGCCAAGCTCGGCGACGTGCACCGGGGGATGGACGACCGCGCCTTCGCGATCGGCACGCTGCTGGAGTGGTACGAGGCCGACGAGCGGGGCGACCTGCCGTACCCCCCGAACTACCCGAAGATGCCCGGCGAGCCCATGCGCGTCCAGCCGTCCAAGGCCCGGGCACGGCCGGGCGACGACCAGCCCTAGCGGCGCCACGTCGCGGAAAACCACGGGATCGCCTGTGGTGCGGGGAGCCGCCGGGGCGGGGGCTTTCGGCGATCTGTCGGCTCCGTGTGCCAGTGTAGGAAGCGTGCGCCGCATACACCCTGATGCCGAGGACGAGCCGGATCTCGTCGCCGCCTACGCGTATCCCCAGGCCGACTGGCTGCGCCTCAACATGGTGGCGAGCACGGACGGCGCCGCCTGGCTGAAGGGCCGCTCCGGCGGGCTGTCCAGCCGGGCCGACAAGCTCGTCTTCGGGCTCCTGCGCGGCCTGTCCGACGTCGTGCTCGCCGGCGCCGCGACCGTCCGGACGGAGGGATACCGCCCGACCCGCCGCCGCGAGTCGTGGCGGGGCCTGCGCGACGGGCGGCCGGACGCGCCGCCGATCGCGGTGATCACCCGCCGGCTCGACCTGGACCTCGGCGGCCCGCTGTTCACCGACTCCCAGCCGTACGCGCGGACGATCGTCCTGACCACCGAGGCCGCCCCGAAGGACCGGCGCGACGAGGCCGCCCGGAACGCCGACGTGATCATCGCGGGGGACGAGCGGGTGGACATGGCGCTCGCCGTGAGCGAGCTGCGCGACCGGGGGCTGGGAAGAATCCTCTGCGAAGGGGGCCCGCGCCTCAACGCCCAGCTCGCCGCCGCCGGGCTGGTCGACGAGCTGGCCCTGACCGTCAGCCCGCTGCTGGTGGGCGGTGACGCCGCCCGCATTCTCAACGGCGCCGCGTCCCAGGCCCCGCTCGCCCTCGCCCACGTTCTGGAGGAGGACGGGTTCCTCTTCTGTCGATATGTCAGGGATGCACGCGATGAACCTTCCGCCTGACCCTCTTCCCGGCGACCGGATGAACCTCCCGGTCGCGCCGCCGGTGGCGCCGATGCTGGCCAAGGCCGTCAAGGCGATGCCCTCCCAGGACGGCACGCTGTTCTACGAGCCGAAGTGGGACGGCTTCCGCTGCATCGTCTTCCGCGACGGGGACGAGGTCTACCTGGGCAGCCGGAACGAGCGGCCGTTCACGCGCTACTTCCCCGAGCTGGTGGAGGCGGTCAAGCGGGAGCTGCCGCCCCGCTGCGTGGTGGACGGCGAGATCGTCGTCATCGCGGGGCAGTCGCTCGACTTCGACGCCCTGCAGCAGCGCATCCACCCCGCGGCCTCGCGGGTCCGGATGCTGGCGGAGCAGACGCCCGCCTCGTTCATCGCCTTCGACCTGCTGGCGACCGGCTCCGACGACCTGATGGAGGAGCCGTTCTCGGCCAGGCGCGCCCGGCTCGAGGAGGCACTCGCCGGGGCGGGCCGGTCGGTCCGGCTGACGCCCGTCACCCAGGACGAGCGGCGGGCCGCCGAATGGTTCGAGATGTTCGAGGGCGCCGGGCTCGACGGCATCGTCGTCAAGCCGGGCGGCCTGCCGTACACGCCGGACAAGCGGGTGATGTTCAAGGTCAAGCACGAGCGGACGGCGGACTGCGTGGTCGCCGGCTACCGCGAGCACAAGACGGGCCCGATCGTCGGCTCGATGCTGCTGGGGCTCTACTCGCCCGACGGCCGCCTCCACCACGTGGGGGTCGCCGCGTCGTTCCCGATGAAGCGGCGCGAGGAGCTGGTCGAGGAGCTCGCGCCGTACCGGGTCGGGGACTCGGGGGAGCACCCGTGGGCGCACTGGGCCGAGGTCGCGGCGAGCGACAGGCAGACGGGCGCGATGGGCGGCTCGGGCGCGGCGGCAGGTCAGCGGCTGCCCGGCGCGGTGTCGCGGTGGAACGCCAAGAAGGACCTGTCGTTCATCCCCCTGCGGCCCGAGCTGGTGGTCGAGGTCGCCTACGACCACATGGAGGGCGAACGGTTCCGGCACACGGCCCAGTTCCGCCGGTGGCGGCCCGACCGCGAGCCCAAGTCCTGCACCTACGAACAGCTCGAACGGCCCGTCGTCTTCGACCTCGACGACGTGCTCGCCCGCTGAGCCCGGCGTGCGCCGCCTGGTGACACGTGCGCCGGGGTGCTTCAGCCGGTCAGGGCGCGGACGGCGGCGGTGACGACGACGGCGGCCGCGACCACCACGAGGAACGGCGCGCGCAGCAGCAGCGCGACGACCGCGGCGGCGAGCCCGGCCGCGCGGGCGTCGAGTGCGAGGGTGTGCCCGTCGGCGAAGGTCTGGAGGGCGATGAGCGCGGCCAGCGCCGCGATCGGCACCAGCGCGGCCACTCTCCGCACGAGCGGGCGCTCCAGCACGGCGGCCGGGACGGACAGCCCGAGGAGCTTCATCGCGTAGCAGCCGAAAGCCGTGACGGCGATCGCGGCCCAGACCATCAGATCTCTCCTTCGTCGCGTCGCCGGGCGGCACGGCCCCCGGTCGTCAGGTGTCGCAGCCGGGACAGGGCCAGGACGGCGGGCGCGGCCAGGACGGCGACAAGCACCGGCACGCCCTGCGGCAGGAACGGCACGCAGGCGAGGGCCGCCAGGACGGCCAGCGCGGCCACCGCGGGCTCCTGCCTCCTCCGGACGTCCCCGGGCCGGATCATGGGGGCCAGCAGGGCGAGGAAGACGGCGGGGCCGGCGGCGTCCAGGCCCCACGCGGCAGGGTCGCCGAGCGCGGACGCGCCGAGGGCGCCGAGGAGGGTGGTGAGGTTCCACCCCGCGTACAGACTCGCGCCGGTGACGGTGAAGCCGAGCCGCGCGGACCGCCGGTCGGGCTGGGCGAGGGCGACGGCCGACGTCTCGTCGATCACCCAGTGCGCCGCGAAGGGCCGCGCCGCGCCCGGCAGGCCGAGGAGCTGCGACAGCCGCAGGCCGTAGAAGGTGTTGCGCACGCCGAGCAGGAGGGCGCCGGCCGCCGCCGCGAGGGGGGCTCCGCCCGCGCCCAAGGCGCCCACCAGGGCGAACTGCGACGCCCCGGTGAAGACCAGGAGCGAGAGGGCGCAGGTCTGGGCGATGGTCATCCCCGATCCCGTGGACGTCACGCCGAACGCGAACCCGGACAGGCCGACCGTCACCCCCACGCCCAGCGCGTCGCGGATCACCGCCCCGCGCGGCCTGGCGGGGTGGTCCGTCTCCACCGGTGTCGGAATCACCCGGCCGACCTTAGGCGGCTCCTGTGCCCCCGTCTTGTACGAAATTGCGCTCACGCCGGTAGGCGCCGGGAGGCACGCCCACGATGCGGGTGAAGTGCCGGTTCAGGTGCGGCTGATCGGTGAAGCCCACCGCCACGGCGGCCTCGGCGGGGGGCGTCCCGGCCGCCAGGAGCCGGCAGGCCCGCCGCACCCGCGCGTCGGTGAGCCAGGTGTGGGGCGGCATGCCGTACGCCTCCCTGAAGGCCCGCAGCAGCGGGAAGGGGCCGGTCCCGAGCTCGGCGGCGAGCTGCGCGAGCGACGGCGGGTCGGCCATCCGCGCCTCCAGCACGTCCCGGGCGCGCTGGGCGGCCCGCGCCCCGGCCCCGCGAGGCGGCCCGGCCGCCGTGGCGGTGCCGTAGGCACGCAGCAGCCGGGCGACGGTGAGCCGCAGCAGCGCGTCGGCGGCGAGCGGGTTGCGCGCGTCGACGGCGCGCAGCACCTGGCTGACGAGCCGCACCGCCTGCGGGTCCTGAGCCACCGGGACGGCGAAGCCGGGCGCTCCCCGGATCGCCGTCGTCTCGGCCGCGATCCCGGCGACCAGCTCCGCCGACGGGTAGAGGGCGCTGTAGGTCCATCCTTCGGGCACCCCGGCCCGGCCGGTGTGCGCGACGTCGGGGTTGATCAGGGCGAGGCTGCCCGGCCCGGCCCGCTCCACCGAGCGCCGGTGGTGGAACTCGTCGACGCCTTCGGTGACGGCCGCGATCACGTACGTCTCGTGGGTGTGCCGGACGAAGGTCTTGCTCACATACCGGGCGCGCAGCAGGTCGACGCCGGGGAGCGCCGGATGCCGCCAGTGCCGGGCCCGCTCGCGCGGAGGGCTCATTCCGCCTCGGCGCAGCGGAGGACCTGCATCGACCGGTCGAGCACGGACACCTTCGTCCCGGGGGCGAGCGTCTCGCCGGTGTGCCCGTCCTCTCCGCCGTCCTCCTCGGCCGTGTCGAGGAGGAGACGCCAGCCCGGCCCGAACTCGGGCCCGGGGAGGGCGAACGTGAGGCTCTCATGATGGGCGTTGACGATCAGCAGGAACGACTCGTCGGTGATCCGCTCGCCGCGGGGGCCCGGCTCGCTGATCGCCTCCCCGTTCACGAACACGGCGACCGACTTGGCGTAGCCGGTGTGCCAGTCGCCGTCGTTCATCTCGGTGCCCGCCGGGGTGAGCCACACGATGTCCCGCGTGCCGTCCTGACCCTTGCGGCCGTGGAAGAACCTGCGCCTGCGGAAGACGGGGTGCTTGCTGCGTAAGGCGGCCAGGCGGCGGACGAAGCCCAGCAGGTCGGGCTCCTGCTTGACCAGGGACCAGTCGGTCCAGGAGATGTCGCTGTCCTGGCAGTAGGCGTTGTTGTTGCCCTGCTGGGTGCGGCCGAACTCGTCGCCCGCGAGCAGCATCGGCACCCCCTGCGACACGAACAGCGTGGTCAGGAAGTTGCGCCGCTGCCGGTGGCGCAGCCGCACGATGGCCGGATCCTCGACCGGGCCCTCCGCGCCGCAGTTCCAGGACCGGTTGTCGTCCGTGCCGTCGCGGTTGCCCTCGCCGTTGGCCTCGTTGTGCTTGTGGTCGTACGACACCAGGTCGGTGAGGGTGAAGCCGTCGTGGCAGGTCACGAAGTTGATCGAGGCGACCGGGCGGCGGCCGCTGGTGGCGTACAGGTCGCTCGACCCGGCCAGCCGCGAGGCGAACTCGGGCAGCGCCTGGGAGTCGCCGCGCCAGAAGTCGCGGACCGAGTCGCGGTACTTGCCGTTCCATTCGGTCCACAGGGGCGGGAAGTTCCCGACCTGGTAGCCGCCGGGGCCGACGTCCCACGGCTCGGCGATGAGCTTGACCTGGGAGATCACCGGGTCCTGCTGGATCAGGTCGAAGAACGCGCTCAGCCGGTCCACGTCGTGCAGCTCACGGGCGAGCGCGGAGGCCAGGTCGAAACGGAAGCCGTCGACGTGCATCTCCATGACCCAGTAGCGCAGCGAGTCCATGATGAGCTGCAGCGCGTGGGGCGAGCGGACGTTGAGGGAGTTGCCGCAGCCGGTGTAGTCGATGTAGTAGCGCCGGTCCTCGTCCCGCAGCCGGTAGTAGGCGACGTTGTCGATCCCGCGGAAGCCGAGGGTCGGGCCCATGTGGTCGCCCTCGGCCGTGTGGTTGTAGACGACGTCGAGGATCACCTCGATCCCCGCCTCGTGCAGAGCGCGGACCATCGCCTTGAACTCCTGGACCTGCTCGCCCCGCTGCCCGGCGCTGCTGTAGGCGTTGTGCGGGGCCAGGTAGGCGATCGTGTTGTAACCCCAGTAGTTCGTCAGGCCCCGGGCGACCAGGGCGTGCTCGGGAAGGAACTGGTGGACCGGCATCAGCTCCACCGCCGTCACGCCGATCGACACCAGGTGGTCGATCACGGCCGGGTGCGCCAGCCCGGCGTAGGTGCCGCGCTGCTCCTCGGGAACCTGCGGGTGGCGCATGGTCAGGCCGCGCACGTGCGCCTCGTAGATCACCGTCTCGTGGTACGGCGTGCGCGGCGGCCGGTCGTTGCCCCACTCGAAGAACGGATTGATCACCACGTTCTTCGGCATGTACGGAGCGGAGTCGTCGGTGTTGAGCCGCCCGGGGTCGGCGAAAGGGTAGGAGAACAGCGACTCGTTCCACTGGACCGAGCCCTCGATGGCCTTGCTGTAGGGGTCGAGCAGCAGTTTGGAGGGGTTGCAACGGTGACCGTGCTCCGGCTCGTACGGCCCGTGCACGCGCAGGCCGTACCGCTGTCCGGGCATGATCCCCGGCAGGTAGCCGTGCCAGACGAAACCGTCGACTTCGGGCAGGTCGACGCGGGTCTCGCCGCCGCCCTCGTCGAACAGGCACAGCTCGACCCGCTCGGCCACCTCGGAGAACACCGAGAAGTTGGTGCCCACTCCATCCCAGGTGGCGCCGAGCGGGTACATCTCTCCAGGCCAAACTTCGCGCATGTAACCTCATTCTCCACTCCCGGGGCCATTCGCGCACCTGGGGAGATGCCGTGCCGTACCGGATGTGCCGCGCAGACGCGGGAGCCCCCGCCGAACCAGGCCGGCGGGGGCTCGCGGGAAGAACGGTCAGCCGACCAGTTCGGCGTTCAGCGTGATCGTCGTGCCGGCCAGGGCCTTGCTGACCGGGCAGTTCGCCTTGGCCGTCTCGGCGGCCTGCTGGAAGTCCTCCGCGGAGATGCCGGGCACCTGGGCCCGGACCGAGATGACGATGCCGGTGATGCCCTCGCCCGGCTGGAAGGTCACGTCCGCCCGGGTCTCGACCGACTGCGGCGGCGTGCCCGCCTGGGCCAGGCCGTGCGACAGGGCCATGGAGAAGCACGACGAGTGGGCGGCCGCGATCAGCTCCTCCGGGCTCGTCTTGCCGTTGGCCTGCTCGGCCCGGGACGCCCAGGTGACGTCGAAGGTGCCGACCCCGGAGGTGTCGAGCGAAACGGTTCCGGAGCCGTCCAGCAGCGCGCCCTTCCACTGCGTCGTCGCGGTACGAGTGGTCGCCATGGCGATATCCCTTCACTAGTGAGCCATATCCACGAGTGACCCTAGCGCCGGGGTGCGGGTGGTGGACGAACCGGCATGCCCGCTCGGGCGCGCCACCGGTGCCAGGGCCTGTCCCGGGGCCCTTTCAGTGCCTTGTTCAGGGGACGGCACGTGCCTGATGAGCGCGATGCTCGGCCCGGACCTGGTCCTCGACCGCGGCCTTGACCGCGAGGAACCCGGGGGAGCGCTTGATCTCCAGCGTGCGCGGCTCGGGCAGGTCGATCGGGATGTCCTGGCTGATCCGGCCTGGATCGCTGGACAGCACCAGCACCCGCTGCCCGAGGAACACGGCCTCCTCGACGTCGTGGGTGACCATGACGACCGTCGACCGGTGCGCGGGGTCCGGCGGGGCCGCGGGGGCCTCCCGGACCGGGCCGGTCGCCACGTCCTGCCACACCTGCCGGATGAACAACTGCATGTCCTCCTTCGTCTGCACGTCGAGCGCCCCGAACGGCTCGTCCAGCAGGAGGACGCGCGGGGAGCACGCCAGCGCCCGGGCGATCGACACCCGCTGCTGCTGCCCGCCGGACAGCCGGCCGGGCAGCGCGCCGGCGAGGTGGCCGAGGCCGACCTCGTCGAGCAGCCACCGGACGCGTTCGGCGCGGGCGCCGCGCGGCACGCCCAGCGACTCCAGGCCGAACGCGACATTGCGCGCCACGTCCCGCCACGGGAACAGGGAGGCCGTCTGGAACACCAGCCCCCGGTCCGGGCCGGGGCCGAGGACCTCGTGGCCGTCCAGAAGCACCCGGCCCTCCGTGGGCCGGGACAGGCCCGCGATCAGGCCCAGCAGGGTGGACTTGCCCGAGCCGCTGGCGCCGACCACGCAGACGAACTCGCCGGGGGACACCGCCAGGTCGATGTCCTGGAGCACCGGCCGGCCGGGGACGAACTCCTTGGTCAGCCCCTCGATCCGCAGCCCGGCCGTCATCGGGCCCACCTCCCGACGCGGGTGCGCAGGAGGCGCAGCGCGATGTCGATGGTGAGCCCGATCAAGCCGATCACCACGAGGATCGCGAAGATGCGGTCCGTCTGCAGGAACCGCTGCGCCCGGGTGATCCGGTAGCCGAGCCCCGAGGTGGCCGCGACCAGCTCGGCGACGACCACGAAGTTCCACGCCGCGGCGGCGTTCACCCGCATCGCGTCGATGATCCCCGGCAGCGCGTGGGGGAGCACCACCCGGCTCGCCACCCTCAGCCGGGACGCCCCGAGCGTCGCCGACACCTCCAGCAGCCGGTGCGGCACCTGCCGTACGACGTCGGCGGTCATGAGCGTGTTGAAGAACACGACGCCGAGCACGAGCAGCGCGATCTTCGACAGCTCCCCGATCCCCAGCCAGATGATCAGCAGTGGGATGAAGGCCGACGCCGGCAGGTACCGCAGGATGCCGATGACGGGTTCGAGGAGCGGCTGGACCCAGCCGAGCGTCCCCATGGCGAACCCGACGGGCACCGAGACGAGCACGGCGAGCCCGAAGCCCGCGCCGATCCTGCCGAGGCTCGCCAGCAGGTCGGACGGCAGGTCGCCGCTGTCCACCATGGCGACCCCCGCCGACCACACGGCCGACGGCGACGGCAGGAACGTGGCGTCCACCAGCCCGGTGGCGCTCAGGGCCCACCAGGCGGCCAGCGGGCCGAGGATCGACAGGGCCCGCAGCACCCAGGCGGTGCGCCGCGGGACCGACGTCGTGAGCAGCTTGATCCGTGCGGGCGGCGGGCCGGCCGGCACAGCGGGCGGCGCTGAGATCGGCGCTGAGACCGGCGTGGCGGGCGGCACGGCGGCCGATGCCTCCGGTGGCTCGGCGGGTGCCGGCGCGGTGTTCTCGGGACCGGACGGCGCGTTCTCGGAGACCGGGCGCATCGTCACCATCCGCGGATCACTCGCCCGGCGGGCGCGGCGCTCACGGCTGCACCGCCTGCACGAACTGCGGGGCGAACAGGCCGTCCAGCGGCGGAGGCGAGTCGACCAGCTTGGTGGAGACCAGGAAGTCGGAGATCTCCTTGGCCTGTTTCGCCAGGTCGCCGGAGAAGGCCGCCCGGTTCTGGTCCAAGGTGAAGATCGTCGTGCCCTTGTCGTACGACTCGTAGTCGGGCACGCTCACCCCGCCCTTGGCCGCCATGATCTTCATGGCGTCCTCGCGGTGCCCTTCCATCCAGGCCAGCGTGTCGAACCAGGTGTTCACGAGCGCCTGCACGCCCTTCGCGTCGTCCTTGATCAGGTCGCGGGTGACGACGAGGTGGTCGGGGATGGCTCCCGGGAAGTCGGCCGAGGTGGCGATGGCCTTGCTGCCCTTCAGCTTGAGCGCGGTGGTCGTGAAGGGGGCGAAGACCCCCACCGCGTCCACCTGGCCGGCCACGAAGGCCGCCGCCGCGGCGTCGGTCGGCAGCGGCTGGAACTTCACGTCCGCCTCGGTGAGCCCGGCCTTGCGCAGCGCCAGCAGGAGCAGGTAGTGGTCCACCGTGCCCTGCTCGGCGGCGACCGTCTTGCCCTTCAGGTCGGCCGGGGAGGAGATCCCCGGCCGGGCGATGATCTGGTCGTTGCCGGTCGAGTTGTCGTTGACCAGCACGATGCTCTGCCCGGCGCCGCCGGCCACCGAGGCCAGGGTGTCGTTCAGCGTCTGGCTGTTGGCGTCGATCTTGCCGGTGGCCAGCGCGTTCAGCGAGTCGGTGTAGCTGTCGAAGTACTTGAGCTCGACGTCGACGCCGTTCTTCTTGAAAAGGCCCTGCTCCTGGGCGACCTGCCAGGGGAACCAGCCCGGCCAGGCGCTGAAGCCGATGGTGATCTTCGTGTCGCCGGAGGCGGCGGGGGAGGTCTCCTTCGCGGAGGCGCACCCGGCGCTGAGCAGCAGCGTCAGGACGGCGGGAACGGCGAGGCGGCGCAGCCGCCGGGGGAGATGCCGCGATGACATCACGCGACCCCCTTCTTCTTGGGGAGGTGACCCGCCCGGACCAGGCACCCGAGGGTGTCGCAGATCACGCGGGTGGCGATGAGGGAGGTGATCTCGGCGTTGTCGTACGGCGGCGAGCACTCGACCACCTCGATGCCGGCCAGCGGCCGGGCGTCGGCGATCAGCTGGATGAACTTGAGCACCTCCCGGGGGAGGAAGCCCCCGGGCTCGGGCCAGCCCGTGCCGGGGACGAATGCGGCGTCGAGGCAGTCGACGTCGAAGGAGAGCCAGACCGCCTCGGCGCCGTCCCAGGCGACCTCCAGGGCGCGCTCCGCCGCCGTCTCGATGCCCATCTCGACGCAGTCGGTGACCGTCATGATCGTGGTGCCGCGCTCCCGGCCGACCTTGACGCCGGGGCGCGGGGCCTGCCACCCGCCGATACCGATCTGCACGAGGTTCTTGGGCGGCACGTTCGGCAGGTCCGTGGCGTGGAACCACGGCGTGGTGTGCATCCGCTCGTCGAGGTCGGTCTCCTGGGTGTCGACGTGCCGGTCGAAGTGGATGATGCCGACGTTCCCCTGGTGGTGCTCGGCGACGCCGCGGACCGTCGGGTAGCCGATCGAGTGGTCCCCGCCGAGGATCACGGGGAACGCGCCGCTCTCGTAGACGTGCGAGACGCCCTTGCTGATCTGGTCGAAGGTCTTCTCGATGTTCGCCGGGATGGTGAAGATGTCCCCGAGGTCGCAGATGGTGATCGACTCCCGCAGGTCCACGCCCAGCTCGAAGCTGTAGGGGCCGTAGAGGGCGGAGATCTTCCGGATGCCCTGCGGGCCGAAGCGGGTGCCGGAACGGTAGGTGGTGCCCCCGTCGAAGGGGGCCCCGAGCACGGCCACGTCGTACTCCCCGCAGCGCCGCACGTCCTCGACGTACGGCGCCTTGAGGAAGGTGTTGATCCCGGCGAAGTGCGGCAGCTCGCCGCGCGAGAACGTCGGGATGGTCCGGTCGACGATGGAGTCGGCGCCCTGCAGGCCAAGCTCAAGGCCGCGCCGGATCTCGCGCTCGTGCATGGTGGTCGGGAGCTCGGCCTCGCGCTCGACGGCGTAGCGCGCCTCCGGTCCGTAGTTGTCGTGGAGGTTGTTGTTGTGCAGGTGTCCCACGGTGCTCCTTGGGGGGAGGCCTCAGGCAGGGAGGCGGGCGTCTCCCGCTGCCCGGGCGGGCGGCGGGACTGCTGTCGCGACCCCGGCCGGCGCCGTCATCGCGGCGTCGCCGCGATCACACGCCTGCCGTGATCACAGCCTCCCGGGCTTTTGTCCCGCCGTGGAGCGGCCCGTGAGCCGCCTGCACCTCTTGGACCAGCCGAACGGAACCCTAGGTGCGCCCCACCGTGGTCCGGTGAGTCCCCTTCATGACAGCGCTGCGCTGTTTCCTCTGGATTTCGCCGATGTAGCCGTCCGGTGACCGCATGATCATCCCGTCGGCGGGGCGGCCCGCATTCCGCCGGATCGTCCCGTCAGGTCGTTCGGGGGCGTTGCACGGGGAAACCGTGCGTCCGGGCGGCGGCCACGACGACCAGCACCGGCACGAGAAGCGCGAGGACGCTCCACGGGAACGACCTGGGGCCGAGCAGTTCGAGGAGGACGCCGCCGGCCGCGCCGCCTCCGGCCATGAACGTGTTCCAGGTGGTGACCAGCAGTGCCTGTCCCCGGTCGCCTCCGGCGTCGGTCACCGCGGTCTGCAGAAGAGTGGCGACACCTCCCCAGCCCAGCCCCCACAGCACCATCGACAGGTAGACCACGACGACGCCGCCGGCCGGCACGGTCAGCAGACCGGCGGCCACGATGAACAGCACGGCGCCGGCGAGGGGCAGCGACCGCAGCCGGCGGTCGACCAGGGCCCCGGTGACGAAGATGCTCACCATCGAGGCGACGCCGAAGACGAGGAGCACGGTGTCGCGTTCGCCTCCCAGGTCGTATTCGTCGAGGAAGGTCGCGATGTAGGTGTAGAGGATGTTGTGGGCCAGCACGTAGGCGGCGACCACGAAGAGCACGGCCACCACGCCGGGAAGGCGCAGAGCCGCGAGAATCGGCTCCCGATGCTCCCGCCGTCGCCCCGGGTGGTCCGGGACCGAGGCGAGGATCCACAGAACGAGCAGAGCCGAGACCAGGGTGACGAGGCCGAACGTCAGCCGCCAGCCGACCATCTCACCGAGGAACGTGCCGAGGGGGATGCCCAGGGAGAGGGCGAGCGGGATCCCCGCCATGGTGATCGCGATCGCCCGGCCCCGCAGGCGCACGGGTGCCAGGCGGCGGGCGTAGCCGACCAGCTCCGCCCAGATCACCGCGGCGGCCACGCCGGCGACCAGCCGGAACGCCATGGTCAGGGCATAGCTGGAGGAGATCGCGGTGACCGTGTTGGCGATCGCGAACGCCGCCACCGCCGTCAGCAGCAGCCGTTTGCGCGACCACGTCGCCGTGAGCGCCGACCCGGGGATGGCCGAGAGGGCTGTGGCGATCGCGTAGATCGTCAGTGCCTGCCCCATGGCGGGCTCGCTCACCGAGAGGTCGCGGGCCATCTCCGGCAGCACCCCCGCGGGCAGCGCCTCGGTCAGGATTCCCATGAAGGCGGCTGTGCACAGTGCGAGCAGCGGCGACAGGGGGAGTCCGCGAACTTCTGCTCCTGAATCGGTCGCCGACTCTGTCGAGGAAGTAGACATGACCGTATCCTCAAACCCTCACATACATGTGAAGGTCAAGCGGCTGCGACAAGGAGTGGCATGCGTATCGGCGAGCTGTCCGAGCGCACCGGCACGTCTCGCCGGTTGCTGCGCTACTACGAGGAGCAGGGGCTCATCGTCCCCGGCCGCGCCCCGAACGGATACCGCGAGTACGGGGAGGAGGTCGTGGACCGGGTCCTGCAGATCAGGGCGCTGCTCGACGCCGGGCTGCCGACCCGGATCGTCAGGCAGATCCTCCCCTGCCTCGGCAAGCCGCGCACCATCCACTTCTCCGACGCCACGCCGGAGACCATCGCCACGCTGGAGCAGGAGCGCGAACGGCTGACCAGGCGCGTCGACTGCCTGACGCGCAGCAGGGACGCCCTCGCGGACTACCTCGACGCCCTGCTCGGCGCCCGGCGCTCCGCCGCTCAGGAGGAGGCCGCCGGCTCCTCCGGCGCAGCCCCCGCCCGCGAGGCCCACAGGGGCTGACCCGTGATGCTCGGAGCCGCCCGGGGCTCACCGCCCCCGGGCGGCGCGCCGCCGGGATCGAGCTCACAGGGCCCGGTCGATGATCGCGTCCAGGTCGAGCCCGGCCGGCAGCGTGCCGAACGCGCGCCCCCAGTCGCCGGACAGACGGGTGGCGCAGAACGTGTCGGCCACCGCCGCGGGAGCGTGCCGCACGAGCAGGGAGGCCTGCAGGACGATCGCCATCTGCTCGGCGATCCTGCGTGCGTCGGACGGCCCGGCGGAGGCCAGGGCCTTCAGCAGCCGCTCGGCGGCCTCCGCGACCCGGCCGTCTTCCGCGAGCGCCACCTCGGCGAAGAAGGCGTCCACCGCGTCGGGCTCACGGGAGAGCACCCGCATCAGGTCGAGCGCGGCCACGTTGCCCGAGCCCTCCCAGATGCCGTTGAGCGGGGACTCCCGGAACAGGCGCGGCATCTGGGACTCCTCGACGTACCCGTTGCCGCCCAGGCACTCCAGCGCCTCGGCCGCGTGCACGGGGGCGCGCTTGCACACCCAGTACTTGGCCGAGGCCAGCGCCGCCCGCCGCATCAGCCCCTCGCCGGCGTCGCCGCGGATCGCCCGGTCGGTCGCGCCGGCCAGCCGCATCATGAGCGCGGTCGCCGCCTCGGACTCCACCGCCAGGTCGGCCAGGACGGCGCGCATCAGCGGCTGGTCGATCAGCGCGGCGCCGAAGGCACGCCGGTGCCGCGCGTGATGCAGGGCCTGCGCCACGCCGAGCCGCATGCCGGCCGCCGAGCCGATCACGCAGTCGAGCCGGGTCATGTTGACCATCTCGATGATCGTCCGGACGCCCCGGCCCTCCTCGCCGACGAGGAACGCGACCGCGCCCTCGTACTCGACCTCGGCCGAGGCGTTCGACCGGTTGCCCAGCTTGTCCTTGAGCCGCATCAGCCGCATCGCGTTGCGTGATCCGTCCGGCAGCACCCGGGGGAGCAGGAAGCACGACAGCCCGCCGGGCGCCTGGGCGAGCACGAGGAAGGCGTCGCACATGGGCGCGGAGTTGAACCACTTGTGCCCCGTGACGGCGAAGGTGCCGTCGGACAGCGGTTCGGCCCGCGTGGTGTTGGCCCGCACGTCCGAGCCCCCCTGCTTCTCCGTCATCGCCATCCCGGCGAGCACGCCGCGCTTGTCCTGCGGCGGCCTGAGCCCGAAGTCGTAGGTGCGCGACGCCAGCAGGGGCTCCCACTCCGCCCGCAGCGCCGGCGAGTGCCGCAGCGCCGCCACCGCGGCGTACGTCATCGAGATCGGGCAGCCGTGCCCCGCCTCCACCTGCGACCAGGTGAAGAACTTGGCGGCCCGCGCGACGTGCGCCCCCGGCCGGGCGGACGTCCATGGGGCGGCGTGGAGGCCGTTCTGCACGGCCACCGACATCAGCTCGTGCCAGGCGGGATGGAACTCGACCTCGTCGATCCGGTTGCCGTACCGGTCGTGCGTGCGCAGCACCGGCGGGTTCTCGTTGGCCAGCCGGCCCCATTCCTGCGCCCGCGCCGAGCCCGCCGTCAGACCGAGCCTGCGCAGCTCCCCCGTGGCCCAGTCCGCTCCCTCCCGGCTGAGCCCCTCCAGCAGCGCGCGGTCGGCGGAGACGTCGTGGCCGATGAGCTGGGGCACCTGGTTGGTCACGTCGTGGGTCACGTGGTCCTCCTGACGGTCGGTGTACTCCATCTCAGCATCCCGACCGGACGGTAGGAACACCCGGGACGCACGCGCGCGCAATCACACCCCGGTGATCTGCACGCCGATCTCCAGGCCCAGCTCCTGGGCGGCCTCGACGGCCAGGTCGCGGGCGTAGCCGGGCGCGCCGCTCGACGGGCACAGCACGCGGTGGACCCCGTGGATGGCCCGGTGGTCGCCGCGGCCGGCCAGGCCGAGCGCGGCCTCGGCGACGGTCGTCAGGTCGCGGTCGGTGAGCCGGGCGGCGAGGGCCTCCCTGATCCCGGGCGTGTCCGCGCCCAGCCCGGCGATGCCCATCGTCGCCCAATCACGCACCTCGTCGTCGGCGCACTCGCTCAGCCGGACCAGCGCCGCCAGGCCGTCCTCGTCACCGGGGGGCAGGACGGCGGCGAGGGCGACGGCGGCGGCCACGGTGGGGGTGCGGCCCTGCCGCGCGACGGCGGCCAGCACCTCCGGCAGGGCCCGTTCGTCGGCGTGGTGGGCGAGCGCGTGCAGGACCGCGTCGATCACCCGTGGCTCGTGCTCCTCCCGGGCCATGTCCCGCAGGACCCGCAGGCTGCGCTCGTGGAAGGGGCTCTTCTCACAGTCCCGGCCGAACTCGGCGAGCACGTCCGCGCCGAACTCGCGCTCGGCCGCGTCCTCGCCGTCGCACAGCCCGGCCGCCTCCGCGAACGTCTCGTCGTCGGGACGCCGCCGCAGCGCGTGGACCGCCGCCCACCACGTCTCGTCGCCGGTGTCGAGATCCCGGTACGGCAGGACGCGCGCGAGCAGCTCGCGGGCGCGCGGCCTGGCGCCGAGCGCCATCTCCAGGATCGTGACGATCGCGACGTGCCCGCACTGCCGGGTCACCGTGTGCCCGCCGCCACCCGCGGGCCGCGCCTCGACGGTGACGAGCCGGGTGCCGTCCGGGGCCGGGCGCCTGGTGACGAGCACCGTGCAGCCACTCACCGTGCGGTCGCCCTCCGTGCGGTCGCCCTCTGCGCGGTCGCCGCCCGCCTGGGCGAGCGCCTCGGCGCGCAGGACCTCCTCCAGGTCCGCCGCCGCCCACCGGCTGGCGATCTCCAGCGGGGGCACCCCGTCAGCGCCGGGCAGGCGCGGGTCGGCGCCGTGCTCCAGCAGCGACCACACGATCCCGTACGCGCCGAAATGGGCGGCCAGGGCCAGCGGGGTGTCGCCGTCGTCGTCCGCCCGGTCGGGATCGGCGCCGGCGTCGAGCAGGATGTCGGCGGAGGCGAGATGGCCGTCCGCCGCGGCCCACAGCAGGGCGGTCCAGCCTCCGGCCTCCGCGGCGTCCGGGTCCGCTCCGCCGTCGACGAGCGCCTGGACCGTCTCCGCGTGGTCCCAGCAGGCCGCGGCGCACAGCGGGAGCCCCTCGCCGGCCCCGCCGCTCGGCTGGTCGGGGTCGGCTCCGTACTCCAGGAGCAGCCTGACGATCTCGGCGTGCCCGAGGACGGCCGCGCGGTAGAGCGGCGTCGTGCCCTGCGGGGGGTTCAGGGCCGTGTCCGGATGGAGCATGGCGGCAACCCGCGAGACGTCCCCTCCCGCGACGGCCTCCAGAAGCTTGCTGCGGGTCACTTCTCCATGCTCACACAGCCCTGGCCGGGGACTTCCGGGGGAGAGGCGATTCCTCCGATCGGAGGATGGGGCTGCCGCGCCCGTGGGGTTACGGTAGGGGACGTGAAAGATCCGGGTGGTATGCGCGCTTCCGACGCCGAACGGGAGTCCGTGGTCGAGAGTCTGCGAGAAGCGTCCGTCGAGGGGCGGCTGACACTGGCCGAGCTCACGGAGCGTACGGAGGCGGCCTATCTCGCGCAGACCCATGCCGAGCTCATGCAGCTGACCGCCGACCTCCCCGGCGGCTCCGCGGCGCCTCGCCCGGCCTCCGGCCCGGCTCCCCACGCGGCCCCGCACCCGGCGCCGTCCGCTCCGGCCGCGCCGGGGAAGGCGCGCACGTGGATCGTCGCGGTCATGGGCGACGCCAAGCGCACCGGCAAGTGGCGCATCGACAAGGAGATCGGCGCGGTCTGCGTGATGGGCGACCTGACGCTCGACCTGCGCCAGGCCGAGGTGCGCGGGCGCGACGTCGAGATCATGGCGACATGCCTGATGGGCGACCTCAAGATCATCGTGCCGGACGGGGTCGACATCGAGCTCTCCGGGATGACGATCATGGGCGAGAAGAAGATTCAGGTGGTCGAGGCGCCGCCCAGCCACAACGCGCCGGTCGTCCGGGTCCGGGCCTACGTGGTGATGGGCGACCTCAAGATCATCGGCGACTCCCGGGCGGCGCCGATCAGGCGTTCCTGGTTCGCCTGGAGCGAGTGGTGGCAGGATCGCCGCATGGGCCTCGGCCACGTCAGGATGCCCCCGCTGCACGGCTCCCCGCCGCAGGCGGCTCCGCCACCTGCCCCGCCGTACTCGCCGCCACCGGCTCCGCCGTACCAGCCGCCGCCTCCGGGCTACGGGCCTCACTCCGGCTGAGGCGGCCCGCAGGATCGCGTGCGGCGTTTCTTCGCGGCGCGGGCAACACATCGGCGGGCCCAGGGCGTAGTCATCGGTGACCGTTCACCCGAGCGACCGAGGGACTCCGCATGGCAGACCGGGCAGATTTCGAGCGTTACGTCCGGCAGCGCTCGGATCGCCTCCTGCGGACCGCCTATCTGCTGTGCCGCGACTGGGCCACGGCGGAGGACCTGCTGCAGACCGCGCTGGCCAAGGCCTGGACGGCCTGGTGGCGGGTCGGCGACAACCCCGACCCGTACGTCTACCGCATCCTGGCCAACACCCATGCCACCTGGTGGAGGAGGCGCTGGCGGGGCGAGGAACCGACGCCGGTCCTGCCCGAGCGGCCCGCCCACGGGGGCGCGGACCTGCTCGAGTCGCGGGACGTCCTGCGCCGTGCCCTGGACTGCCTGCCGCCCCGCCAGCGCGCGGTCATCGTGCTGCGGTACTTCGCCGACCTCGCCGACCCGCAGATCGCCGAGATCCTCGGGTGTTCGCCCGTCACCGTGCGCAGCCAGGCGAGCCGTGCGCTGGCCAGGTTGCGTGTCGATCCCGCCGCCCGCTCCGCCGTGACCATGGAGGGCTGAAGATGACGATGACCGAGGCCGACCTGCGCGGGTTTCTCGCCCAGGACAGCTCCGAGGGTGTGGGCCGCGAAGTCACCGTGGCCGACGTCGACCACCGGGTCCGCCGCATCCGGCGCCGCCGTCTCGCCACGGGGGCCGCGCTCGTCGCCGGGCTGTCCGCGGCGGCCGCCGTCGCCGTCGCGCCCTCCGGGAGCACGTCCCTCCTGCCCGACGACGTCTGGACGGCCTCCGCGATGGCCCGGCCGTCCGCGACACCCTCGGTCGCGTACCTGGAGAGCGACCGCGTCCTGGCTGACGAGACCGTCGCGACCGGCGGACGCAAGGAGCCGATCCCCTACGCCCGATCGCACGAGTCCGTCAGCGTCAGCTTCAGCTGCGGGGAGGCGTCGTACGCGTTCCTGTGGCTCGGCGGCGTGCTGGTGGACCAGGGGCCGTGCGGGATCCAGGACGACCACGTCGACCGCATGCTCCACTGGGCCGGCGCGGACGGCGACGGAACCGGCCGCGGCACCGTCGAGGTCGCGGTGGTGCCGGCGGGCAGCGTGCCGGGCGGCGGCCTTCCCGGAGGGCTCACATCGGACGAGGCGGACCGGCTCGTCGCCGGCGTCGGAGAATACCCCGCCCGCGCGCACGTGATCGTCACAGAGGCCTTCACGGCCTTCCGCGGCGGCCGTCCGGCGCAGCGCGACTGTCACGGCGACGTCGTCATCCAGGGGACCGGCGGGCAGCCGATCCACTCGTCGGTGTGTGAAGCCGTTACGGAGGCGTCGTTCACCGACGTGCCGTTCCCCGGTACGTCGTGAGGCGTCAGGCCGACGCCACGGCTCCCGCGTGCCGCACGGCCTGGGCGTACCGCTCCAGGAGGACGGCGACGAGTTCGGGGGCGGAGCCGAGGACGCCGGCCACGACGCCGGCCCCGGCCGCCAGGGCGTCGCGCTCCACCTTGTCGGCGAAGTGCCCCGGCGCCAGCAGGTACGGCGCCACGACCACCCTCGGGGCCCCGGCCCGCGTCAGCCGTACGACCTCCTCGGCGGGGATGGGAGCCGCGGCGGAGGCGTAGGCGGCGGTCACCGACCACCAGGGGCGCCGCCGCGCCCACGCGCGGGCCAGCCCGCCGATCACCGCGTTCGCCCGGCGGTCGCTCGACCCGGCGGAGACCAGCACCACCGCGGTCTCCGGGTCGCCGGGCTCCACGCCGGCCTCCACGAGACGCCGTTCGAGGGCGTCGACGAGCAGCGGGTGCGGGCCGAGGGTCTGACCGCAGGCGACCCGCAGCCGCGGCCGGCGCGCGCACGCCTCGCGCAGCGCGGCGGGGATGTCGACCCGGCTGTGGTACGCGGCGGTGAGCAGCAGGGGGAGGACGACGGCGTCGTCGAGGCCCGACAGCGCCTGGGGCAGGGCCGGAGCCGCGTGGTCGAGGTAGGCCGTGCGGACGTCCAGGCCGGGCCGCGCCCGCCGCACGTCGTCGAGCAGCGCCTCCACCGTCGCGGCGGCACGCGGGTCGCGGGACCCGTGCGCCACCGCGATGAGCGGCGGGCCGTCGTACGGATGGCGGTGCGTGATCAAGGTGGGTGGTCCTGGTCGGTCGTCGGTGTGGCGGGATCAGCGGCGGGTCACAGGTGGATGCCGCACTCGATCTTGCCGAGCCCCGCCCAGCGGCCGCTGCGGGCGTCCTCGCCCGGCGCCACCCGCCTGGTGCAGGGGGCGCAGCCGATGGAGGGGTAGTCGTCGTAGTGCAGCGGGTTGATCAGCACCCCGTTGTCCGCGATGTACTGGTCCACCTCGTCCTGGGTCCACCGCGCGATGGGGTTGATCTTCACCATCTGCCGCTTGGCGTCCCACTCCACGACCTTCGTCGTCGCCCGGGTGGGCGACTCGTCGCGGCGGATGCCCGAGACCCACGCGAGATACGGCTCAAGCGCCCGGTTCAACGGCTCCACCTTGCGCAGGTAGCAGCACAGGTCGGGGTTGCGCCCGTGCAGGCGCGGCCCGAGGTCGCGATCCTGCTCCTCCACCGTCCGGGACGGCTTCACGTTGATCACGTTGACCTGGTAGACCGCCTCGACCGCGTCCCTCGTGCCGATGGTCTCGGCGAAGTGGTAGCCGGTGTCGATGAACAGCACGTCGACGCCGGGCTTGACCCTGCTGACCAGGTCGATCAGCAACGCGTCGCTCATCGAGGAGGTGAGGCAGAGGCGGTCGCCGAACGTGGCCGCCGCCCAACGGATGATCTCCCGGGCCGGCGCGTCCTCAAGGAACTCGGCGGCCGACTCGACGATCGCCTGCAAATCGAGGGTCACCCGCTGGCGCTCCAGCCTGGCCTCTATCTCCACCACTGACATCGCTACTCCCCGCACCTGGTCAACTCATTCATCGGATCGTCGGATCGTCGGAGGAAAAGCCCTTGCCGTTCACGAACGCACACCCAGCCCGAGGAATTTCACCCGGAAGGCACGGGCACACGACCGGCAGTACCATCCGTGGCTCTCCTCCTCGGTGACGTACGGCTCCAGGTCCTCCTCGCCGCAGTACGGGCAGTAGAACGGCGCCGCCCGCTCTGTGCTCATTTGAGGTCGTTCTCGTCGGCGCGCTGGACCCACTCGCTGAACGTCTCGCCCTCGTTGCGCTGCTTGTCGAAGTTGCGCACGACCCGCTCCACGTAGTCGGGCAGCTCCTCCGCCGTGGCCTTGAGCCCGCGGACCTTGCGGCCGAAGGTCGGGTTGAGGCCCATCGACCCGCCCAGGTGGACCTGGAACCCCTCGACCTGCTCGCCCTTGTCGTTGACCACGAGCTGGCCCTTGAGGCCGATGTCGGCGACCTGGATGCGGGCGCAGGAGTTGGGGCAGCCGTTGACGTTGATCGTCAGCGGCTCGGCGAAGTCGGGCAGGCGCCGCTCCAGCTCGTCGATGAGCGTGGACGCGGTGGCCTTGGTCTCCACGATCGCGAGCTTGCAGTACTCGATGCCCGTGCAGGCCATCGTCTGGCGGCGGAACGTGGACGCGTTGACCTGGAGGCCGGCGGCCTCCAGCTCGCCGACGACCGAGTCCACCTGGTCCTCGGCGACGTCCAGGATGACCATCTTCTGCTCGACGGTGGTCCGCACCCGGGCGGAGCCGTGACGCTCGGCGATGTCGGCGATCCGGTGCAGCGTGTCGCCGTCCACCCGCCCCACCTTCGGGGCGAAGCCGACGTAGAACCTGCCGTCGCGCTGCGGGTGGACGCCGACGTGGTCGCGGCGGCCGCCGCGCGGCGCGTGCGGGGCGGGACCGTCCGGGAGGGCGTACTTCAGGTACTCCGTCTCCAGGACCTGGCGGAACTTCTCGGCGCCCCAGTCGTTCACGAGGAACTTGATCCTCGCCCGGTGACGCAGGCGGCGGTAGCCGTAGTCGCGGAAGATGCCGCAGACCCCGGCCCACACCTCGTGCACCTGCTCGGGCCGGACGAAGGCCCCCAGCCGCTTGGCGAACATCGGGTTGGTCGACAGCCCGCCGCCGACCCACACGTCGAAGCCCTGCTCGCCGCGCTCGTTCACGACGCCGACGAACGCCACGTCGTTGATCTCGTGGACCGTGCAGTGGGACGGGCAGCCGCTGATCGCCGTCTTGAACTTGCGCGGCAGGTTGGAGAACGCGGCGTCCCCGATGTACCGCTCGTCGATGTCGTGGATCTGCGGCGTGCCGTCGACGACCTCGCCGGCGTCGATCCCCGCCAGCGGGCAGCCGAGGATGACGCGGGGGGTGTCGCCGCAGGCCTCCATGGTCGACAGCCCCACGGCCTCCAGCCGCTCCCAGATGTCCGGGACCGACTCGATCTCGATCCAGTGGAGCTGGATGTTCTGCCGGTCGGTGATGTCGGCGGTGCCCCTGGCGTAGTCGTTGGAGATGTCGGCGATCGCCCGGAGCTGCTCCAGGCTCAGCTGGCCGCCGTCGATGCGGACGCGGAGCATGAAGTAGCGGTCGTCGAGCTCCTCCGGCTCCAGGATCGCGGTCTTGCCGCCGTCGATGCCGGGCTTGCGCTGCGTGTACAGGCCGTACCACCGCATGCGGCCCCGCAGGTCGGCGGGGTCGATCGAGTCGAAGCCGCGCTTGGAGTAGATGTCGATGATCCGCTGACGGACGTTGAGCCCGTCGTCGTTCTTCTTGTTCTCCTCGTTCTTGTTCAACGGCTCCCGGTAACCGAGAGCCCATTGGCCCTCGCCGCGCGGGCGCTTGTGGTGGCGGTTCGCCGGGCGGGCCGGGGTGCTCATGGGCACGTCCTTCTCCGAGGCTCGGTCGTCATGATCGGTCTGCGGAGGACGCGGGGCGCGGGCGCGGCCTGTCACCTCGTCGTCGAGAGTGAGGGGCATGAAAAAGACGCCTGGCCACGCGCCCTGTGGAACAGCGGAGGGCGACGGTCAGCCGGCGTCGGTACAGATCGCGCTACGGACACGCAGGAGATCGACGTGGCGTCGCACGACGAGCAACGGGTCCGCTGGCATGTCCTGAACAATACCTCGGAGATCCTGGATGTCCAAGTTCGTGTCCAAGATGCGGGACTGTAACACGGAACGAACACGGCGAGTGGCGGCTCAGCCCTGGCGGACCCAGTTCTCCGGCGGCTCGGCGTCCCCGGCGCCGGCGGGCCGCTGGTGCTGGCAGTCGCACCATGACCCGCCCCGGCACTCCTCGTGTCTGCGGTCCCGGCACGCTTCACAGATCATGACTCCATTGTCCCGCGCCGGTCACATCGGCGTGAGCCGTACGTCACGGGCAGATGACATGGGCGTGTCCACGTCAGCGGCCATTGTCGGGGGCCATCGCCGGCGGGACCGTGCTTCCCGGCCGGCGAACGCGGGCCATCCTCGCGGGAGGGCGCGACCGCCCCTATTGTTGGCGTCGGCATCCCGGGCGCGTGATCCGCCCGAGGTCCCGTAGTAACCGCCGCCGCAGCGGGTAGGGCTCCAGTTCTTATGACCGGTTGGGTGCAATGACCTCCACGGACGCGCCGAGACGCAGGCCGCGGCACATCTCGCGCCGAGGCATGGAGATGGCCCGCGCCCGCCTCACCTCGATCGGCGGCACCAGCGTCTGGGCGCTGGTGAAGTCGACGACGATGGCGGGGGTCAACTACCGCGTGACCGGGCTCGCCGGTGAGGCGGCGTTCTTCGCGCTCCTGTCGCTCCCGCCGTTCGTGCTCGGGCTCCTCGGCGTCATGGGCCACCTGAGCGGCATGCTCGGCAACGAGACGGTCGCCGAGATCAAGCAGTGGGTCATCGACCAGTCGGAGCTGCTGTTCACCGGCAACACGGTGGACAGGGTGGTCAGGCCGCTGTTGACCGACGTGCTGAGCGGCGGGCAGGTCTCACTGATCTCCGTCGGGTTCCTGCTGTCTCTGTGGTCTGGATCGCGCGCTTTATTCGTCTACGTGGATCTGATTTCCATCGCGTACGGCCTGGGGGAGACCAGGGGGATCATCCGCACCCGCGTCCTGTCCTTCGTGCTCTACCTGGCCGCGCTGCTGATCGGCCTGGTCGTGATGCCGATCCTGGTCGTCGGCCCCACCCTGCTGTCCAACGCGCTGCCCCGGTACGCCGTGCTCGTGGCCGTCTTCTACTGGCCGGTGGTGGTGCTCGGCTCGGTGCTGATGCTCACCCTGCTCTACCACGTCAGCGTGCCCAGACGTACGCGCTGGTGGCGCGAGGTGCCGGGGGCGGCGCTCGCCCTTGTCATCTGGATCCTCTGCGCGGCCGTCCTGCGTGAGGTGCTGGCGGCGTGGTTCACCCCTCTGTCGATCTACGGCTCGCTGGCGGCCCCGATCGCCGTCCTGCTCTGGCTCTACATCACCGCGCTGGCCGTCCTCATCGGGGCGACGCTCAACGCCGAGGTGGACCGCATGTGGCCGCTGAACGGCGCGGTGCGCCACCCCCGCGGGAACAAGGCGTCTTGATCCGCTTTTCCTGATATTTACCGGAACGGCAGCCGGTTCGGGAGGATGGACCGGTGACGCTGCCTTCCTCGCACGACGCCTCCGCGACCCAGCGGCGGATGATCGGTCCCTACGTTCCCGTCCGGCGTCTCGGCGAGGGCGGCATGGGGATCGTCTACCTCGCCCACGACGCCGCCGGCCGTCAGGTCGCGGTCAAGGTCATGCGCTCCGAGCTGGCCGCGCACGAGGAGTTCCGTGCCAGGTTCCGCAAGGAGGCGGAGGCCGCCAAGCGGGTGGCCCGGTTCTGCACCGCGCCCCTCCTCGACGCCGGGCTCGACGGTGACCGGCACTACCTGGTGACCGAGTACGTCGAAGGCCCCGACCTGTCGGCCGTGGTCGACGCGCAGGGGCCCCTGACCGGGTCGAACCTGGACGCCCTCTCGGTCGGCGTGGCCACGGCCCTGGCGGCGATCCACCGGGCGGGCGTCGTGCACCGCGACCTCAAGCCGTCCAACATCCTGCTCGCGCCCGTCGGGCCCAGGGTGATCGACTTCGGCATCGCCCAGCTCGCCGACACGCTCGGGGAGCAGACCGGCCTGATGATCGGCACGCCGAGCTACATGTCGCCCGAGCAGGCCGGCGGTGAGCCGGTCACCGCGGCGGCGGACGTGTTCGCGTGGGGCTGCGTGATCGCGTACGCGGGCACCGGCCGCCCGCCGTTCGGAGGCGGCGCGACGGCGGAGGTGCTGTACCGGGTGGTCAACCACGTGCCGCGGCTGGACGGGCTCGACGAGCGCCTCCGGCCGCTGGTCGAGCGGGCGCTGGACAAGGACCCGGCGCGCAGGCCCACCGCCCAGCAGCTCCTCGACCGGCTCCTCGGCCAGGAGAAGACCGACGTCGAGACCGCCACCCGGATCGTGGGCGACACCTGGACCGCGGCCCCGTCGGAGGCGACCAGGCGCGAGGACCCGCCGGTGGCCGCGGGCCGCCGCCGATGGCTTCCCGTGGCGGCCGCCGGGGCGTTCGTCGCCGTCGCCGCCGTGGTCCTGTTCGTCGTCCTCGGCAACAGGGGGTGGGGCGGCGGTTCGAAGCCCACCGGGCCGGTGGCGACCCGCGACGTCCAGTTCGACGGCATCCCGCTCAAGGGGACGGTCGACTCCGTACGGCGGAGGGGCACCTCGGTGAGAGTCGAGATCACGGTCAAGCTGATGGGGACCGAGGGGCAGTGGTGGCCACGTGACATGGTGGGGGAGCAGGGTTCGAAGGTGGCCCTCGTCGACCCGCCCAGTGGGACGAAGTACCTCCCAGCCAGCAAGGACGGCGTCTGCCTGTGCGCCGAGGTGCCGGCCAACTGGCTCAAACCCGGCGACTCGCTGTCCCTGTGGGCCACCTACGCGGACGTTCCCACGGAGTTGGAGACGGTCGACGTCGACCTCCCGGGGCTCGGACTGTTCTCGGACGTTCCCGTCTCCGATGAATGAGCGGGAATGCTCCGATAAAGTGGGGACGTCGCGACTGGCGCTGGCGTGCCCGAGGGGCGCGTCGCTAGGTGGGGCACCACCAGGGAGCGAATACGCGGAGGCCGTGCGCCTGGGTCGCCGCCCTCGTCGACGTGGACAAGGAAGGCGCCATGGCTGGAGACTCGCTCAACGCCGTCGATCCCGAGATCGCCGGGCTGATCCGGGCGGAGGAGCGGCGGCAGGCCGACACCGTCAAGCTGATCGCATCCGAGAACTACGTGTCCAGGGCCGTGCTGGAGGCGACGGGGACCGTCCTCACCAACAAGTACTCCGAGGGCTATCCCGGCAAGCGGTACTACGAGGGCCAGCAGGTCATCGACCAGATCGAGACGCTGGCCGTCGAGCGGGCCAAGGCGGTCTTCGGCGTGAACCACGCCAACGTCCAGCCGTACTCGGGCTCGCCCGCCAACCTCGCGATCTACATGGCGTTCCTCAGCCCGGGGGACACCGTGCTCGGCATGGGCCTGCCGTTCGGCGGTCACCTCACCCACGGCTGGTCGGTCTCGGCCACCGGTAAGTGGTTCAACGCGGTCCGGTACGGCGTGCGCAAGGAGACCGGCCGCATCGACATGGACGAGGTGCGCTCGCTGGCGCTTGAGCACCGGCCCAAGCTGATCTTCTGTGGCGGCACGGCGATCCCGCGCACCATCGACTTCCCGGCGTTCGCGGAGATCGCCCGTGAGGTCGGCGCGGTGCTCGCGGCCGACATCGCGCACATCGCGGGCCTGGTCGCCGGCGGCGCCCACCCGTCGCCGGTGGGCCACGCCGACGTGATCTCCACGACCACCCACAAGACCCTGCGCGGCCCGCGCGGCGCCATGCTCATGGCCACGGCCGACGAGCACGCGACGGCCCTCAACAAGGCCGTCTTCCCCGGCCTGCAGGGCGGCCCGCACAACCACACCACGGCCGCGATCGCCGTCGCGCTCCACGAGGCGGCCCGGCCGGACTTCAAGGCGTACGCCGCCCAGGTCGTGGAGAACGCCAAGGCGCTCGCCGAGGAGCTGACGGCCCGCGGCTTCGACCTGGTCTCCGGGGGCACGGACAACCACCTGATCCTGATGGACATCACGTCCAAGGGGGTCGGCGGCAAGCCGGCGGCCCAGGCGCTCGACCGGGCCGGCCTGGAGACCAACTACAACGCCGTGCCGTTCGACCCGCGCAAGCCGTTCGACCCCTCGGGCATCCGCATCGGCACCCCGTCGGTCACTTCGCGCGGCATGGGCGTGGCGGAGATGCGCCAGATCGGCGCGTGGATCGACGAGGTCGTCACGGCCGTCGCCGCGGGCGACGCCGAGGACGTGATCGCGCGCGTCCACGGGGAGGTCACCGAGCTGACCGGGAAGTTCCCGGCACCCGGCCTGTCCTGACGATCAGCCGACGTCCGCCGACGTCCCGGAGATGCCTTCCCGCGCCTCCGGGACGTCGCCGTTTAATGGGTTGCGCGGGGGGCCGGGCGGTGCGTTACTGTTCGGCCATGCCGCGTACGGCGGCAGTGAGCACAAGTAGTGAGCACAGGCCGGATCACAGGCCGGGAGCACAGGGAGGTGAGGACCATGCGGGTCTTTCTGACGACCATGCCGTCCGTCAACTCCCGGGTGCCCGCCTAGAGCTTCTCGCTGGGACACCCGGTTCCCGAAGGGTGTTCACAGCAGTGTCTTACGATCTTTCTCTTCTCGGCTGGCACGACGGTCTGGCGGCGCTGCTGCCCGAGGGCACCGTCCCGGCCCGGGTCGCCCGCGTCGACAGGGGCGCCGCCGAGGTGCTCGCCGCCGACGGGGAGCACCAGGTCCGGTACGGCGCCCGCGTCCGGCGTTCCGCCGCCGCCGACCCGGTCGCCCTGCCCTGCGTGGGGGACTGGGCCGCGCTCACCTGGCTCGACGAGGGCCGCTACGAGCTGGCGGAGGTCCTCCCGCGCGGGTCGGCCTTCGTCAGGGGCGGTGTCGGCCGCGTCTCCAGAGGCGGGCTGTCCGGCGACGGCCAGGGCCAGGTCCTCGCCGCCAACGTCGACGTCGTCTTCGTCGCCGAGCCGTCCATGCACTCCACCGACTTCGCCGATCTCGGCAGGATCGAGCGCCTCGTGGCGCTCGCCTGGGAGAGCGGCGGCACGCCGGTCGTGCTCATCACCAAGGCCGACCTGTTCGGCCCCGGCGGGGAGGACGGGCTGCGCGACCTGCTGGCCGACGTGGCCTCCGCCGCCCCCGGAGTGGACGTCCACGCGGTCTGCTCACCGACCGGCGAGGGGGTGGCCCTGGTCCGCTCCTACCTGGACGGCGCCAAGACCGCCGTCGTGCTGGGCCCGTCGGGCGCGGGGAAGTCCACGCTCGTCAACGCCCTCGCGGAGGGCGAGGTGATGGAGACCCAGCACATCAGGGCGGCCGACGGTCGCGGCAGGCACACCACCGTCCACCGGCAGCTCATCCCGCTGTCCGGGGGCGGGCTCGTCATCGACACCCCCGGCATCCGCCGGGTCGGCCTGTACGAGATGAGCGACGGCGTCGACATGGTCTTCTCCGACATCGAGGAGCTGGCGGGCAGCTGCCGGTTCTCCGACTGCCGTCACCAGGAGGAGCCGGGCTGCGCCGTACAGGCGGCGGTGGAGTCGGGCGAGCTGCCCGAACGCCGCCTGGCCAGCTGGAACAAGCTCCAGCGTGAGGCGGCGTGGATGGCGCGGCGCACCGACGCCCGGCTGCGCAGCGAGGAGACCCGCAAATGGAAGACCATTCACAAGCAGATGCGCGGCAGATCCCGCCCATGAGGATGCCGGACGGGATGACGGGTATGCCCGGCTTGTGAGCTCGATCCGGGTGCGGCTGCCGTTCACCGACCGCGCGGAGGCGGGGGCACTGCTCGCCGAGGTCCTCTCCGGCATGGGCCTGGAGGATCCGGTGGTGCTCGCGCTGCCGCGTGGCGGTGTGGCGGTGGCCGTGCCCGTCGCCGGGCGGCTGGGGGTGGCGCTCGACGTCCTGGTGACCAGGAAGATCGGGTATCCGGGCCAGCCGGAGCTCGGCGTGGGGGCGATCGCCGAGGGCGGCGAGCCCGTCTTCGACCTGCAGCTGCTCGGCAGGCTGACCATGGAGCCGCGCGACGTCGACTGGGTGGTGGAGCGGGAGCGCCGCGAGCTGGTCCGGCGGGTGAGGGCCTACCGGGGGGATCGGCCGCTGCCCGGGCTCGGCGGACGCGACGTGATCGTGGTGGACGACGGCCTCGCGACGGGGGGCACCGCCCGCGCGGCCGTCCGGGCGGTCCGGGCGCGGCAGGAGGGACGGGGCACCGTCACGCTGGCGGTCCCGGTGGCGGCCGCCGACACCGTGGCGCTGCTGCGGGAGGAGGCGGACCGCGTCGTCGTGCTCGCCACGCCGCGGGGGTTCCGCGCCGTGGGGCAGTGGTATGAGCGGTTCGACCAGCTCACCGACGACGACGTGCTCGCACTGCTGGCCGTGGCGGAGGCGGCGCAAATGAGCAGGCCCCGGGGGGAACCCGGGGCCGGCACAAGCGGTGGCTGACAGGTGGCTGACCCGCGGGTGTCCGCCTCTGGGGGATGCGGCACACCCCACGGGCCCGCCTGACGCGTGTCGGGGAAGGGGGAAGACGGCTCAGGCGACGGCGCTGATGCCGGCGCTCGCGGCGCGGCGCATGCGGCGACGGCGCTCGGAGGCGCGCTCGTCCTCGTTGAGCCCGCCCCAGGTGCCGTACTTCTCCGGACGGGACAGGGCGTAGTCAAGGCATTCCGCGCGAACAGGACACTGCGCGCAGATGGCCTTCGCCTTGCGCTCTCGGATGTCGCGCTCCGGCTGACGCTCTCCGTCAGGACCGAAGAACAGCACGAGGTCCTCTCCCCGGCACGCGGCATCATCCTGCCAACCCCAGCTGGGGCGCGGGCGGGCGAGCTGCCGACGTACCTGAGACATGAGAAACCACCTTTGGTGAGAGGTATTTCAGTGTTTATGCCGCATTGGACGCTTGTGGCGTCCCTTGTGCCAACGCCGGGACAAGCCGTGGTGTTCCCGGCTCCGGACGGAGCCCTCAGGTCAAAACCGGCGTGAGCTGCCTCAGTTCGGCCAACCTGTAGGTCGAGATCTCGTCGGCGCAGGCCGTACCGCACGGTGCTGTGAACACCGCGGGTTCGACCACCACCCGAAATCGCGACATCCCGCGGAGCGTCGTGCAGCGCACGACGCAGACCGTGGCGTCGCCTTCCGACCGGGAGGATTCCACGGCCACCCCGCCGACCGAGAGCTCGCCGGTGTGGGACCGGACGAAATGCTCGGCGGCTTGCAGTGGCTCAGGGATACCCGCGCGTCCCCGGTAACGGTCGAGAACGACCCCGCCGTGCCGGTACGCGTTTGCCGCCGCGATCGCAGCAGCCTGAGACATGCTGCCGTAGTAAAGCCCGTGTGGCAAGCATACGAGGTTGGCGGCGTATCGATCGCCGCCCACATGTGTGGTTTCCCACACTTCGCCGGGCAGGTTCTCACCAAGGAACCGCGCCAGCGGGAGCCCTGTGCGAGCACAGCACGCGTTGCGCTTGCCGTGGGTGCAGACCAGGAACACCGGCTCTTTCACCAGTATGCAGGACTCCGGAACCACTCCGCGCACGACCGAGTCCAGGTCAAGATCGTCCGCGTGGGTGACGGAGCCCTCCGCGAGCCACGGCTCGGCGCCCGTGGAGGAGCCGACGAAGACGTGCAGCGCGCCCTCGGACGCCCCGCGGCGGCCGGGACGGCGGATCAGCTGAGGCCGGATCCCGAGCGCCGTGGCCCGGTCGATCAGGGTGCGCGCCTCGGCGGGCACCCGGCATTCCTCGAGATGGGACGCCCAGGGTCCGGAGTGCTCGATGAGCAGCCAGAAACGGGCCTTGGTGGTCGCGCTGGCGAGGATCGGCGCCTCACCGGTGTGCAGCGAGCGGGGATGCTCGCAGCCGTTGGCCATCAAATCCCGCCTCTCCCACGCGGTACTAAGGTAAGACTAACCTTAGCGAACCGCGTCAAGCACCCCCCGGACCGGGTCCGCGGCCCGGGGGCCGAGGGACTCCGACGCTCCGCGGACGCGGAGCCGGCCGCGGTCAGGAGCCCGAGAGGGCGGCCTCGGCGGCGGGGAGCGCGGCGGCCCTGTCCTCTGGCACCAGGCCGATCCGGGTACGCCGGTCGAGGAGGTCCCCGGTGTCCAGCGCCCCCTCGTGGCGCACGCCCCAGACGAGCTCCGCGCGGGTGATCCCGGCGGCCACCGGCTCGGCGAGCGCCGGGTCCTGCACGGCGAGGTCGTGCACGGCCGCCGCCTCCGCGCCGTAGCGCTCCACCAGCCGGGACGGCACGTCCGCGCGCCGGGGGCCGGGCCGCGCGCCGACGAGCGGCAGCCGTGCCGTGCGGCTGGGGCCGGAGCGCGGGCAGGCCGCGTCGACCGCGTCCTGCGCCATCCGGCGGTAGGTGGTGAGCTTGCCGCCCACGACCGTCACGACCCCATCAGGTGACCGCAGCACCGCGTGGCGGCGGGACACGTCGGACGTGGGGCCTCCGCCGGGAGCGGCGAGCAGCGGGCGCAGCCCGGCGAACGCCCCCGCCACGTCGCCGCGCCCCAGCGGCCGGTCCAGCACCGAGCCGAGGACTCCGAGCAGGAAGCTCACGTCGCCCTCCGGGACCTCCGGCACGTCGGGGACCTCGCCTTCCAGCGGCTCGTCCGTGAGCCCCACGTAGACCCGCCCGCCGGGCTGGGGGAGCACGAGGGCGAAGCGGTTGCTCTCACCCGGGATCGGCACGTGCATCCCCACGCGCAGCGCGCCGAGCGCGCCGGGCCGCAGCACCAGGTGGGTGCCCCTGGAGGGGCGCAGCTCCACCGAGGGGACGAGCCCGCCCGCCCAGACGCCGGTCGCGTTGATCACGGCCCGGGCCCGGATGCCGAACTCGGCGCCGGTCAGCTCGTCGCGCACCTGGGCTCCGTCACCCGACAGCGACAGCGCCCGGCACCGGGTGAGGATCCTCGCGCCGTGGGCGGCGGCCGTACGGGCGACGGCCACGACGAGCCGGGCGTCGTCCACGACCCGCCCGTCCCACGACAGCAGGGCCCCGCGCAGGCCGTACGGGCTCAGCGGCGGGGCCAGCTCCAGCGCCCGCCAGGCGGGCACGCGGGACGGCCCGGGGAGCAGACGCCTGGGCGTGCCCACCGTGGCCCGCAGCGCGTCGCCGAGGCGGTAGCCGGCCATGAACGTCTCCGCCTGCGCGCGCGTCACCCCGGGCGTGAGGGGCAGCAGGTACGGCGCGGCCCGCACCAGGTGGGGAGCGGTGTGGCGGAGCATGACGCCCCGCTCGACCGCGCTCTCGCGGGCCACCCCTACCTGTCCCTTGGCGAGGTAGCGCAGGCCGCCGTGGATCAGCTTCGAGCTCCACCGGGAGGTGCCGAAGGCGAGGTCGTGCGCGTCGATCGCGGCGACTGACAGCCCCCTGGAGGCGGCGTCCAGCGCGGCTCCCGCGCCGGTGGCCCCGAGCCCGACGACGAGGACGTCGGCGACGGTCTCCCGGGTCTCGGCGAGCTCGGCGACGCGGCGGGAGGCGTTCAGGGAAGAATTCATGCCCTCTCCAGGGGTCGCGTATTACTCTTGGGTAACCTATCTGGAGGCGTGCACGTCGTGGAAACCCCGATGACCCCCGCTGAACCGATGCTCTGGTCGGGCTGGGGCGACCCCGCCAAGGCCGCCGAGCTGCCCGCACCGGTGCGCCGGCTGCTCGGCGAGGCCCTCGGGGTGCGGGAGCCCGCCGTCCCGGCCGCCACGTTCGGCGAGGTGCGGCTGAACGCCTCCACGCTGCCGCCTGGCGTGCTGACGCTCCTGGCCGCCGTCGTCGGCGCCGATCACGTCCGGTCCGACGACGACGCGCGGATCCGCCACACCCGCGGCAAGTCGACGCCGGACCTGCTGCTCATGCGGGCCGGTGACGGGTCGGACGCGCCGGACGCCGTCGTGCTTCCCGGCTCCCACCAGCAGGTCGTGGAGGTGCTCGGGGTCTGCGCGGCGCACCGCGTGGCCGTCGTGCCGTTCGGCGGCGGGACGTCGGTGGTCGGCGGGCTCGTCGCGTCCCGCCGGGGCTTCGCGGGCGTCGTGGCGCTGGACCTGGCCCGGCTGAACCGGCTCGTCTCCGCCGATCCGGTCTCCATGATCGCCGAGATGGAGCCGGGCCTGCGGGCGCCGCAGGCCGAGCAGCTCCTTGCCGGCCACGGCCTGACGCTCGGCCACTTCCCGCAGTCCTACGAGTACGCCACGCTCGGCGGGTTCGCCGCCGCCAGGTCGAGCGGCCAGGCGTCCGCCGGGTACGGCCGCTTCGACGACATGGTGGCCGGCATGACCGTCGCCACCCCCCGCGGCACGCTGGACCTGGGGCGCGCGCCCAGGTCCGCCGCCGGGCCCGACCTGCGCCAGGTGATCCTCGGGTCGGAGGGCGCCTTCGGCGTGATCACCTCGCTGCGGCTGCGGGTCCACCGGGCGCCGTCGCTGCGGGTCTACGAGGGGTGGCGGTTCGGGGGGTTCGCCGCGGGGACGGCCGCCATGCGCCGCCTCGCGCAGGAGGAGGCCGGGCCGACCGTCCTCCGGCTGTCGGACGAGACGGAGACCATGATCGGCCTGGCCAAGCCGGCTGAGCTCGGCGCCTCCTCCGAGTCCGGCTGCCTGATGGTCGCGGGCTACGAGGGCGAGCCGGGCGACGTGGCGTACCGCCGGGAGCGCGCCGCCAAGGCGCTGGCCGAGGCGGGCGGCGTCTGCCTCGGCCCCGAGCCTGGGGAGGCGTGGGCCCGCGGCCGCTACTCGGCGCCCTACCTGCGCGACTCGCTGCTCGCCGCCGGGGCGACCGTGGAGACCCTGGAGACCGCCTGCTTCTGGTCCGGGCTGCCGCGCCTGTACGACGCCGTACGGCTCGCGCTCACCGGGTCCCTCGGCTCGCCACTGGTGATGTGCCACGTCTCCCACGTGTACGCCACCGGGGCCTCGCTGTACTTCACGGTGGTGACGGCCCAGGCCCCCGACCCGCTGGGCCAGTGGGCGGCGGCCAAGCGGGCGGCCTCGGAGGCGATCCTCCGGGCCGGGGGCACGATCTCCCACCACCACGGCGTCGGCAGGGACCACCGGGAGGCGTACGCGGTGGAGATCGGCGACCTGGGCGGCGAGATCCTGCGGGGGATCAAGGAACGGCTCGACCCGGAGGGGATACTCAACCCGGGTGTGCTGATCCCGTGAAAACGTCAAGATTGGACCATGACCGAAGTGGGCGCGGCCGCCGCGCGGGGCAAGCAGGTCTCCTCACGGGTCTCCGAGTCGGGGGCCGGGTGGGACTGTCAGGAGATCGGCACGTTCGAGCGGCTCCGGCCCAATCGCGACTCGTTCAGCTGGCTGAGGCCGCGGACGCTGTGGCGGTCGCGCAACGAGATCCTCGCCCAGCTCTTCGGCGACCCCTCGCCTGAGGTCCGCCGCCGGTGGGTGGCGGCGCAGCGGGAGAACGGGGCCGATCCGGACCTGCGGATCCGGACCGGCCTGGACGGGGACTTCTCGTTCCTCGTCCTGGGGGACACGGGGGAGGGCGACGCCTCCCAGTACGCGGTGATCCCCGGCCTGCTCAAGCTCGGCGCGGGCACGTCGTTCGCGGTGATCGCCAGCGACGTGATCTACCCGACGGGCTCGGGCAACGAGTACGGCGACAAGTTCTTCCGTCCCTACAAGGACTACCCGGCGCCGATCTACGCCGTCCCGGGCAACCACGACTGGTACGACGGGCTCGGCGGGTTCATGCGGGTCTTCTGCGACGCCCGGACGCCCAAGGCGGAGCGGCAGGGGTTCCGGCTGTCGCCCGGCGGGCTGCGCGGGCTGCTGTGGAAGAAGCCGGAGGCCGTCGACGAGGCGGCGCTGGAGCGGGCGCGCGGCCTCCGGCCGCTCCCGGAGCAGCAGGCAACGCTGCCCGCGCCGTACTGGGTGCTCGACACGGGAAAGCTGCTGCTCGTGGGCATCGACACGGGGATCAAGGGGACGCTCGACCGCGAGCAGGGGGAGTGGCTGCGCCGCGTCTCGGCCGACCCCCGGCCCAAGATCCTGATCACCGGCAAGCCGATCTACGTGCGCGACGAGTACCACCCGTGTGCGATCGAGGGCGGCGGGACCGTCGACGAGATCGTCCGCGACCCGGCGGCCAACTACGTCGCCGCCATCGGGGGCGACGTGCACAACTACCAGCGCTTCCCTGTGCGGGTGGACGGCCGGCTGATCCAGTACGTCGTGTCCGGCGGGGGTGGCGCGTTCATGCACGCCACCCACACGATTCCCCGGGTCGAGGTGGGCGGCGTCCACGAGGACGAGTTCCGCTGCTACCCGCTGCGCGGCGACTCGCTGTCCTTCTACAGCCTGCTCTACAGCAGGTGGCTGCGGATGCGGTGGCTGTACATCACCCCGGAGGAGGGGCTGGAGCTGATGTCGCGGCGGATCGGCAACACGCCGCCGCGGCCCACCCCGGGCGCGCCGGTCGGCGCGCGGGTGAAGTGGGCCGCCCGGGTGCTCGGCGGCTGGCCGATGCCGTTCCACCTGCCGGTGGGCCGGACCTTCCACCGGTGGATCTCCGAGCTGTCCGACTGGGACACCCCGCCGTTCTTCAAGAGCTTCCTGCACCTGTCGGTGACCGGCGACCTGCTGAAGATCCGCTGCTTCGCCGCCACCGGGTGTCTCGCGCACGAGGTCGACCCCCCGCTGGAGGACGAGGTGGAGATTCCCCTCGGCGGGTGAAGTGTCGGTGCCGCCTGGCACGCTGGAGGCGTGCACGTAGTGGTGGCGGCCGGGCCGGACGGGGACGGGACGATCCTCCGCCTCCGGCCCGGGCCGCGCCCGGAGCCGCCCGTCCGGGTCCCCGACCTCGCGGCGGCGGTCCGCGAGCTGGAGGCCGCCCGCCCGCCCGGCCCTGTCACCGGCCCTGTCACCGGCCCTGTCGTCGGCGCTGTCACCGGCGCCGTCGCAGGACCGGCGCCGGGGCCCGTGGCGGATGCCGGAGCGGTGACGGACACCGCGGCCACCGGGGCCGCCGCGGACGCGGGGCCGCCGCGCTGGGTGTGGGCCGACGCCCGGCGGGTCTATCCCGCGCTCCTGTCCCGGGGCGTACGGCTGTCGCGCTGCCACGACGTCGCGCTGACAGAGGGGCTGCTGCTGGCCGCCGAGGGGCGCTACGGCGAGCCCAGGCAGGCTGAGGCGGCCTATGCGCGCTCGCACGGCCTCCCGGTGCCCGAGGACGCCGAGGAGCGTCCTGACGGCGATCAGGGCCGCGGGACGCAGGCGACCCTGTTCGAGCCCGTACGGGAGGGGCCGGGCGTGGCGGAGACCGACATGGTCGCCGACGTGTTCGCCGGCCAGCTCCGCCGGATCGCCCGCACCCCCGACCCGGGCCGGTTCCGGCTGCTCGTGGCGGCGGAGTCGGCCGGCGCGCTGATCGCGGCGGAGATGGGCCACGACGGCATGCCGTGGCGGGAGGACGCACACGACGCGCTGCTGACCGAAATGCTGGGGCCCCGCCCGGTGCACGGCATGCGGCCCGCCAAGCTCCAGGCGCTGGCCGACGAGATAAGCGCCGCCCTGGGGCGGCAGGTCAACCCCGACTCCCCGCAGCAGATCGTCAAGGCGTTCAAGAGCCTCGGCGTCGACATCCCGTCCACTCGCTCGCGCGTGCTCCAGACCGTCGAGCACCCGGCGGTGGCGCCGCTGCTCGCCTACAAGGAGCTGGCCCGCCTCTACAGCTTCCACGGCTGGACCTGGGCCGCCCAGTGGGTCAGGGGCGGCCGGTTCCGCCCGGAGTACGTCGTGGGCGGGGTGGTCAGCGGCCGGTGGGCCACCAACGGCGGGGGAGCTCTGCAGATCCCCAAGGTCATGCGCCAGGTGGTGGTGGCCGACGACGGGTGGACGCTCGTCGTCGCCGACGCCGCGCAGCTGGAGCCCCGCGTGCTGGCCGCGATGTCCGGCGACGACGGCCTCGCGCGGGCCGCGGGGGAGATCGACCTCTACGCGGCGCTGGCCCAGGCGTTCGGAGGCGTGCGCGAGGCCGCCAAAATCGCCATGCTGTCCGCCATGTACGGCGGGACCAGCGGCGACGCCCCCAAGCTGCTCGCCGTCATGCGGCAGCGCTTCCCGAAGGCGTACGCCTTCGTGGAGGACGCGGCCCGGGCGGGCGAGGAGGGCCGGCTGGTGAGGTCGTGGCTCGGCCGCACCTGCCCGCCCGCGTCCGAGCGCTGGCGCAGGCTCGTCGCCGGCCCCGAGGGCACGCGGGCGGCCCGCGACCGCGGCAGGTTCACGCGGAACTTCGTCGTGCAGGCCACGGCGGCGGAGTGGGCGCTGACGCTGCTGGCGGTGCTGCGCGGCCTTCTGCCGGAGCCCGCCCGGCTGGTGTTCTTCCAGCACGACGAGGTCATCGTGCACTGCCCTCTGGATCTGGCGGCCGAGGTGGGGGCGGCGGTCGGCCGCGCGGCGCGGGAGGCCACCCGGCTGCTGTTCGGGCCGACCCTCGTGCGCTTCCCGATGCAGGCGGTCACCGCCACCCGGTACGCCGACGCGAAGTGAGACCGGCGGCGGGATCAGGGGGGCTCGGAGCGAGGGCTCAGGCGGGGGTGAACGTGCTCCACAGGGCCTGCCGTACGGGCTCGGCGGCCTCGTTCCAGTCGTAGTCGGGCGAGGTGAACGTGACCGCGTAGGCCTGACCGCCGGCCTCCAGGTAGCGGGTGATCGCGTGGATCGTCACCTGCTGGGAGTTCGTGTAGGTGTACTCCCAGTCGGCCGCCGGCCACCGGTAGCTCGCCTCGCGCAGCTGGATCTGCGTGTAGTCCGGATAGTCCCTGATGTTCAGGCTCTGCTCGGCCGTCCGCAGCGCCGACAGGCTGCCGTCCGCGATCTTGGTGACCTTGATCCTCTGCCCGCTGTCCCTGGGGCCCGAGAAGACGGCGGCCCCGTCCTGCGCCGTGGCCGTCCACTCCTTGGGCACGGCCACCGACACGTCGCCCTCGGTGCGGGTCGTGTAGCCCTTGGGGGCCTCGGCGGCGGCGAGGGGCTGCTGGGCGGCCGTTCCCGGTGCGCGGGGCGCGGTGCTCGCCTGGGCCTGCCCGGCGGCCGTGGGACGCTCGCCCTCTTCCGAGCCGTTCGGCAGCAGCACGAGCAGCACTGTGACGACCACGCCGATGACCGCGACGCCCGCGACACCGAGGAGGATCTTGGACCGGATGTCCCGCTCGTCCTCGGCGTCCGCCCGGTTCCCGCGCCTGCGCGGGGACGGTGAGGCCGAGTGCGACCCGCTCGCGCCGTGCGATCGGCCGCCGGGCGTCCGCCCGCCGTGGGAGCGGGCCCGGGAGCCGGCGCCGCCGGAGATCGCGTCGGACCACTCCCCGCTCGGCCACTCCCCGCTCACCCCGCCGTCGGCGGGGCCGGCGCCGAGGCCGCCGGGAAGGTCCTGCGGCGCCGGAGTGGGCCACATGCCCTCCTTGAGCCGCTCGGGCGCGTGGGAGGACCCGGAGGGGGAGGAGAACGCGTCGAACGCCGCCATGGCCTGCGGCCCCGACATCGAGGCCGGGCCGGACAGCGGATGCGCCCCCGAGGCGCCGCTCTGGGCCGCCTGCGGATCGGGGCCGGTGCCGTCGTCCGGCATGAACGGCACCCGCACCGGCCCGGAGGGCGTCTCGATGATGCGCGAGGGCAGCGGACCCGAGGGGATGTCCAGAGGCGGCAGCAGCCCCGCCGGTGTGGAGTTCTGCGGGGTCGGCATCGAGGCGGGCTTGGCGGCGCGGCCGCGCGGGCCGGCGCCCAGGCCCTGCAGGACCCGCTCCAGCATGTCGGCGACCTGCGCGGCGGGAAGCCTGTCCGCGGGGTTCTTGCGGAGCAGGCCCTCGATCACCGGCAGCAGGGCGCCCGCCCGCTGCGGCCGGTTCGGCTCCTGCGTGAGCACAGCGCCGAGCACGGCCACCGCGTCGGGCCCCTCGTACGGCGGCCGCCCCTCGACGGCCGCGTACAGCGTCGCGCCGAACGACCAAAGGTCGGCGGCGTGCGTGATGGGGCGGCCCTGCAGGCGCTCCGGCGGGATGTAGGCGGGGGAGCCCATCAGCAGCCCGGTCTGGGTGATCGCGACGTCGCCCTCTATCGCGGCGATGCCGAAGTCGGTGAGCACCACCCGGTCGGCGGTGAGCAGCACGTTGCCGGGCTTGACGTCCCGGTGGAAGATCCCCGCGGCGTGCGCGTGGCGCAGCGCGTCGAGCACGCGGACGCCGATCTCGGCGGCCTGGACGACAGGCAGCGGCCCGCTCTGCCGTACGGCCTGCTCCAGCGACCAGGCGCGGACGAGTTCCATGACGATCCACGGCTGCCCGTCCTCCTCGACGACGTCGTGGACGGTGACGATGCCGGGGTGGCTGAGCCTGGCCGCCGACCTGGCCTCACGGAGCATCCTGCGGTGGGCCGTCTGGGCTCCGGCGTGGTCCAGGCCGAACGGCAGGATCAGCTCCTTGACCGCGACGTCGCGGTCGAGCAGCACGTCGTGAGCGTGCCAGACCATCCCCATGCCCCCGCGCCCCACCGGCGACAGCAGCCGGTAGCGCCGCCCGATGAGACGTCCCTGCCCCTCGGGGGCCGCCCCGGACGGGACGCCGCCCCTGGGCCCCTGACCCTCTGGCATAGGGGGGACCATACCGAGCAGGCGATCGGTCGTCATAGAAAGGTCCCCAATTCACGCCAGATCCGCAAGATCCCCCGAACGGACCGTGCGAATTCCACAAGATTCTGAGGTTGGCAACCGATATTAGGGTCAAATCGCGGTCAATGGGAATTCAAGCGGCGGCCAAGGCGGTAAGCGCGGCGGTGAACGCCTCCACGGGAGGGTTCACCAGGCCCGCCCCCACCTGGCCGGTTCCGGCCACCCGGCCGGCGATGCCGGTGTTGACGACGGGCAGCAGCCCGGTCCTGGCGACGAGCGCCACGTCGATGCCCACCGGCGTCCCCCGGAAGCCCAGCCCGGGGATCTGGTAAGCGGGGTGCTCGGCCATCGTGATCTCGTACATCGAGGTGGTGGCGGCCACCGCGTCGGACACGTCGCCCCCCACGAACCGCACGATGGCGGGGGCCGCCGCCATGGCGAACCCGCCCAGGCCTGAGGTCTCGGTGATGGTCGAGTCGCCGATGTCGGGGTTGGCGTCGTCCGGCCCGTACCCGCCGAGGTAGAGCCCGTCGGGCACGCCGGCGGGGCCGGTGAACCACCGGTCGCCGAGCCCGGACACCTGAATTCCGAAATCGGTTCCGTTGCGGGCCATCGCCACGACGAGGCTCGACCCCGGCACGCCCCGCGCCGCGTCCGCGCTGACTTTCGCCGCCGCCATTCCTGCGTTGAGGAAGAAATGATCATTGCCGTTCACGAAGCGCAGCACCTCGGCCGCCCGGCCCGGCGCGGCCTCCACGACGGCGGCGGCGATCTCGCGCAGCAGCAGGGAGGTCGCCGCCCGGTTGCGGTTGTGGAGCTCGTCGCCCATCTGCAGAGCCTGGGCGATCAGGGACCGCAGGTCGATCGGGCCGGTGACCTCCAGGGTGGCCGCGAGGACCGGGCCGAGCACCTCGCCCATCCAGCGCAGGCGGTCGACGACCTCGGGGCCGTACGAGCCGTACCGCAGGACCTTGCCGAGCCCCTCGTTCAGCGAGCAGTACGCGGTGCCGCCGTGCTCGGCGTCCAGGACCTCCAGCATCCACATCGAGGAGCTGACGACCCCCGCCATCGGGCCCACCGTGCGGTGGTGGTGGCAGGAGTCGAGCGCGACGCCCTCGCCGGAGGCGAGCCTGCCCTCCGCCTCCTCCGGCGTGGCGGCCAGGCCCTCGAACAGCATCGCGCCGATGAGCGCCCCGCGCATCGGGCCGGAGGCCCGCTCCCAGGTGATCGGCGGGCCGGCGTGGAAGAACGTGCCGGGCTCCAGGCCGAGCACCTCGCGGGCCGGCCGTACGCCGACGAGCTGCGGGCGGGCCGACAGCAGCCGTCCGACGGCGGTGGCGTTGGCCTGCTCCCGCCGGGGGTCGGCGAGCACCCGGGCGAGGGCTTCGGAGGTGCCGGGCAGCGGCGGCCGCCAGTCCACCCGGGTCTGGGGCACGGCCTGGCGGTCCAGCGCCTCTTCGAGCACCGAGGCGCCCACGGTGATCACGCGCGGCTCGCCGTACAGCATGGAGAGAGTCATCTGGCTCCGTTCGAGGTCGCTCCCGGCGTTGAGGGTCAGCCGCCGGCGCGGGACAGCAGGAGGCGAGCGTGCCGGGCCGCCGCCGCGTTGGACGTGAAGACCGCGGCGCCGGCCTCGTTCAGCCGGGCGGCCTGGGCGCGCAGCCCCTGCGGGTCGCCGTCGGTGCCGACCAGGGCGACCACGACCGCCACCCCCCGCGCGCCGGCTTCGGCGATCGCCGGGGCCAGCCACGCGGACGGGTCGGGGTCGGAGCCGTGGCCGAGCACCACGTCGAGCAGCACGACCCCCGACTCCACCGCGGAGATCGCCTCCAGGCGCAGCGCGGGGTCGATCATCGGGTGGGGCCGGCCGCGCGTGTACTCGTCGTCGCCGAAGTCGGTGAACTCGCCGGTCCCGGCGACGAGGGCGGCCTCGGTGCACAGCGTGCCCCCCGAGTACAGCCCGCGCAGCGCCGCGTGTCCTGCCGGCCCGGGGGCGACGCCGGGGGGAACGGGCCAGGAGGGCCATTCGGGGACGTCCCGGCCGAGGGCGCGCAGCGCCTTCTCCGTCGCGGCGGTCAGGTCGTCCTGCCCCGGCCCGAGGAGCGCGGGCACGACCGGCGTGGAAAGGCCCAGCTCCTGTACGGCACGGGCGACCTCGGGCGCGGGCGGCTTGGAGACCAGCACGATGAGCTCGGTGGCCGGATCCTCGTCGAGCGCGCGCAGGGCCCGGATGGTGGAGCGCCCGCCCACCGCGGCCGACAGGTCCCGGCCGCCGACGCCGATGAGGTGGCTCACCCCGGCCCCGGCGAGGTCGAGCAGGCTCGTCACCTGCTGCGCGCCGGTGCCGGACGCCGCGACGACGCCCACGGGGCCGGGGCGCAGGACGTTGGCGAACCCCAGGCCGGCCCCGCCGATGACCGCCGTGCCGCAGTCGGGGCCCATCACCAGGACGCCGCGCGCCAGCGCGCGGTCCTTGAGGACGACCTCCTGCTCCACGGGAACGTTGTCGCTGAACACCATCACGGAAAGGCCCGCCTCGATCGCGTCGAGCGCCTCGGGGAAGGCGTGCTCGCCGGGCACGCTGACCAGCGCCAGCGTCGCGTCCCACGCGCGGGCGGCGGCCCGGACGGTGCGCGGCGGGGCCTGCGTCCCGGACGTGCCTCCGGCGGGCACCCGCTCCGCGAACTGGCGCTCCAGCTCGGCCGCCGCCTCCTCCAGCCCGGCCGGCGACGACGCCCGGATCGCCACCAGCAGGTCGCCGGGCGTGGCCGGGGGCAGCTCGAAGCCCAGGTCGCGTGCGAGGCCCACGTTGAGCTCCGTCGCCATCGCGACGACCGCGACCGCCACCTCCGGCCGGCTCGTGAGTGCCTGGCTCACCCGCATCAGGCTCACCGAGTCGTGGTAGACCCCGGCGCGCACTTCGACCAGATCGTTCAACGGCTCTCCATGTGGGACAGGACGGCGGACAGGCCGATCTGCATCCCCCACACCATGTCGGCGCCCGAGGTGTGGCCGAGGCGGAGCAGGCGGTTGACGGCCGGCTCCAGCGGTTGCGGGCCGGCCAGGCCGCGCAGGACGCCGGTCACCTCGGGGCTCGCCTCGCCGCGGGCGGCGCAGTGGAGCAGGGTCGCCGAGATCGGGGTGGTGCGGGTGCGGGCGTCGTACGTCACCGTGGCGGCCAGCCAGCCGGCGAGCCAGACGGCCCGTGGCGCCCCGGCCGCGAGGCCCAGGTGGCGCAGCGTGACGAGCAGGCCGGCGAGCATGTCGTCGCCGCTCGGGGTCAGGCCGGGGCCGAGGCCGATGAGCCGCTCGGCCGCGGTGACGCAGTCGAGCAGCGAGCCGGACAGGCAGCCCCGGGCCAGCTGCGCGGGGGCTCCGGCCGGGTCGAGCCCTGGACGCCTCGGCGACCCGGCGCGTATCTCGCCCAGCCGTGCCAGGGCGGCCGGAAGCCGCGCGGGATCGGCGGCGCCGAGCGGCGGGGCCGGGTCCCACCAGCGGCGGGCCCCGACGGCGAGCCCGCCGATCTCCACGACGCCGTCGCCCACCCAGCCGTCGTCGCCCGGAGCGACCCCGTCGAGCGGCTCGGCCAGCACGACCGCGTTGGGCAGCCTGACGGCCTCGCCGGTCACCAGGGCGATGACGTACGGCTCCGCCTCGCTCCTGACCTCCAGGTAGACCGCGAGCGGGAAGGACGCGAGCACCCGGGCCGGACGGCGGGGCGACTCCAGCGCCTCGCGCAGCGCGATGCTGGCGGCCCCGCTCACGTGACGGACCGCCGGGGCTCGGGACGCGGGAGCCGCCTTCCGTGCCCTGGGGCGCGTGCCAACAGTCACCGGACCTCCTGAAGCCAGTCCTAGCCGACGCTAGAACGCGGTTTTCCCCGTCCGTACGGAGAAAGATGCCAACAGTCGGCCGGATGCTTGGCTCTTCCTGACAGGAAGGTCGGTCGGGCACAATCTCCGTGAGACGCCCTTCGGGTGTCGGGACCTCCGGAGCACGCCATGACGAACGACCCAGCCCCCCCGGCGATGCGACTGGCCAGCACCGGGACGATCCTCCACGGCGTGTCGGTGGGCGAGGTGCTCGGGGTCTCGACCCTGGCGGACGCCCGGCTGATCGCCGGCAAGAGCGGGCTCGACCGCATCGTGCAGCGCCTCAACGTGATGGAGGTGCCCGACATCCTCGCCTGGGTGAAGCCGCACGAGCTGCTGCTCACCACCGGTTACCCGCTGCGCAACACCCCGCAGTCGCTCGACCGGCTCGTGGCCGACCTCGACGAGCGGGGGCTGGCCGCCCTGGCGATCAAGCTGGGCCGCTACCTGGACGAGCTGCCCGGCGAGATGGTGGAGCAGGCCGACCGGCTCGGCTTCCCGCTGATCCTGCTGCCGAACGACGTGGGCTTCGACGACATCCTCAACCAGGTCCTCACCGACATCCTGAACCGGCAGGCCGCGATCCTCGCCCGCGCGGAGGAGGCGCACCGCGCCCTCGTGCAGATCGTGCTCGCCGGGGGAGGGATGCGTGAGGTGACCGCCGAGGTCGCCGGGCTGCTGCAGGTGGCGGTCGCCGCCGTCGACGCGGACGGCCAGGTCCTCGCCACCGCGGGCGACGCGGCGCAGGTGGCGATGCTGCGGGAGGTCCACGCCACCGCCGGGCGGGCTCCGGCCACCTCGATCACCCCCGTCACCGGGGCCGACGGGCACTACGCGGCGGTCCCGGTGGTCGCCGGCGGCCACCACCACGGCAGGATCGTCGCGTTCGGCGCCGCGGGCACGCTGACGCCGAGCGACGTCGGCATCCTGGAGCGGGCGGCGACCGTGGCGGCGCTCGTCATCACCAAGCAGGAGGCGGTCACCGCCGTCGAGAGCAAGTACCGCGCCGACTTCCTCAGGGACGTGCTGACCGGCCGCGGCGGGACGCGGGTGGCCGAGCGGGCCCGCGCCTTCGGCTGGGACCTGGAGCGCCCCGTCGGCGTCCTGGTGGCGGAGATCGACCCCGACACCGAGGAGCGGTCGGTGCAGGACCGCATGCTCGCCGCCTGGCAGGCGGCGGTGCGCAAGCACGACCCCCGGGGCGCCGTCGCGGGGTTCTCCCACGAGGTGGTCGTGATCGTCGGGGACGCCGTCGACACCACCCGCCTGGCCAGGGACGCGCTCGCCGCCGTCTCCGACGGCAGCTTCTCCACCGGGCTCAGCCGGGTCGCCGCGGGGGTGGACGCCCTGCCCGGCGCGTACGGCCAGGCGTTGAAGGCGGCCCGGGTGGGCCGGCAGCTCCACGGCGCCGGGGCGGTCGCGCACTTCGACGAGCTGGGGGTCTACCGGCTGCTGTCGCTGGTCAACGACACCGAGGAGCTGCACGCGTTCGTCCGCGAGACGCTGGGCTCGCTCGCCGGGGACGACGACGCCGAGAACGCCGACTTGCGGCGGACCCTCCAGGTGCTGCTGGAGACGAACCTCAACGTGGCGGAGACCGCGCGCAGGCTCCACTTCCACTACAACACCCTGCGCTACCGGATCGGGAAGCTGGAGCGCCTGCTCGGCAACTTCACCGAGGACGCGCACCTGCGGCTGAACCTCACGCTCGCGCTCCACGTGCTGCGGATGCGGGGCATCTGAGCGGCGTGCGGCCCGGCTGCCTATGCTGGCGCCGTGAAGGAGACCTTCGAACTGCGGGACGACCACGTCGCCCTGTCCGACCTGCTCAAGTACTGCCAGATCGCCGACAGCGGCGGCGAGGCCAAGCACTTCATCGCCGAGGGGAACGTCCGGGTGGACGGGGAGGTGGAGCTCCGCAGAGGCCGCAAGATCCGGGCCGGGCAGGTCGTCACCGGCGAGGGGTTCGAGATCCACGTGGTCTGACGCCCGGACGGGCCCGGCTTTGGCAGATCATGCCCATGTACGGCGGGCACGCCAGTCCTAAAGTGCCCCAAACGGTCAAGCTCGACCGGTGAGGAAGCGCCGCGGAGGGACGCCTGCGGGGCGGCTACCAGCCCACGGCCCGTCAGCAAAAGGGGCTCACATGGCTTTCAGATGGACGATGCACGGCGACGGCAGAGGGCTGGCACCCGGTGAGGTCGTGCGGCCGGACGAGCGGCTGAGCTGGCCCCGCACGATCGGCGTGGGCGCTCAGCACGTGATCGCTATGTTCGGCGCCACGTTCGTCTTCCCGATCGTGATGGGGCTGGACCCGAACGTCGCGGTCATGATGTCGGGTGTCGCGACGATCCTGTTCCTCCTGATCGTGCAGGGGAAGATCCCGAGCTACCTCGGCACCTCCGCGTCGTTCGTCGGCGGCGTCATCGCGATCCGCGCGGCCCAGGGGGACAGCGCCACCGTGACCGGCGCCATCCTGGTGGCCGGCCTGGTGCTCGCCGCGGCCGGCGTCGCCATCCACTTCCTCGGCGTCGGCGTCATCCACCGCATCTTCCCGCCGGTGGTGACGGGCGCGGTGGTGATGCTGATCGGCTTCGGCCTGGCGTACGTCGTGGCCGACTTCTACTGGCCCAAAGACCACTGGGTGGCGCTGATCACGATGATCGCCACCGCGCTGTTCCTGGTGGTGTTCAAGGGCTTCCTCGGCCGGATCGGCATCCTGCTCGGCCTGGTCTTCGGCTTCGCGCTGTCGTGGGTCCTCGACCACACGGCGGGGCAGATCACCGGGCCCACCGCGACCGGTGAGGTCACGACCCACTACCGGATCAGCTTCGACGCCCTCGGCAAGGCCGACTGGATCGGCCTTCCGCACTTCCACGCCCCCACCTTCCAGGCGTCGGCGGTCGTGCTGGTGCTGCCCGCCGTCATCGCCCTGATCGCGGAGAACGTCGGCCACGTCAAGGCCGTCGGGTCGATGACCGGCACCGAGGTGGACCCGCTGATCGGCCGCGCCGTCATGGCGGACGGCGTCGGCACCGTCGTCGCCACCGCCGTCGGCGGCTCGCCGACCACCACCTACGCCGAGAACATCGGGGTGATGGCGGCCACCCGGGTCTACTCCACCGCCGCCTACTACGTCGCCGCGGTCATCGCGATCCTGTTCGGCCTGTGCCCCAAGTTCGGCGCGCTCGTCGCCGCCACGCCCGACGGCGTGCTGGGCGGCATCACGGTCATCCTGTACGGCATGATCGGGCTGCTGGGCGCGAAGATCTGGATCGAGAACCAGGTCGACTTCTCCGACTCGGTGAACATGGTGCCGATCGGCGCCGGCATCATCCTCGCCATCGGTCCCGTGACCCACGGCATCACCGACGACTTCTCGCTCGCCGGCATCGCGCTGGGCACGATCGTGGTACTTGGTGGATATCACCTGCTCCGCGTCATAGCGGGCAGACCCGTGAAGGAGGCCTCCGGTGGGGAGATCGGATTCGAGCGCGACACGGCCGGCTGAACCGGCCGGCCGGATCGGCCGGGGGATCGCACGCCCGTGAAGCCGCCCCCGTTCGCCTACCACGGCCCCGCCACCCTCGGCGAGGCGCTCCAGGCCCTCGCCGGGGCGGGAGAGGACGGCAAGGTCCTCGCCGGCGGGCAGAGCCTGATCCCGCTGCTCAACATGCGGCTGGCCGCGCCCGGGCACATCGTCGACATCAACCGGGTGGCCGGCCTGGACGCGATCGACGCCGGGCCGGGGGGCGTCAGGGTGGGCGCTCTGGCCCGGCACGCCGCGGTCGAGCGTTCCGCCCCGGCCGCGGCCGTCCAGCCGCTCCTGCGGCAGGCCCTCCGGCTGGTGGCCCACCCGGCCATCCGCAACCGGGGGACCGTGGTGGGCAGCCTCGTGCACGCCGATCCCTCGGCCGAGCTGCCGGCCGTCCTCGCCCTCCTCGGAGGGTCCGTACGGCTGGCGCGGCTGGGCGGTGAGCGGGAGGTCGCGGCGGCGGAGTTCTTCACCGGGCCGATGGAGTCGGCCCTGCTGCCCGGCGAGCTGGCCGTCTCGGCGTTCTTCCCCGCACTTCCGGCGCGCTCGGGCACCGCGTTCCGCGAGGTGGCCCGCAGGCACGGCGACTACGCGGTGGCAGGCGTGGCCGCCTTCGTCACGCTGGACGAGGATCTGCGCGTCGCCGCGGCCCGGGTCGCGTGCGTCAGCGTGGGGCCGGTCCCGGTCGTCGTCGACGTGGGCGAGGCCTGCGGACGGCGTCCGGCCGTGTCGGCGGACTGGGATGCGGCGGCTCGCGCCGTACTCGGCCGGATCGAGCCCGAGGCCGACATCCACGCCACGGCCGACTACCGCGGGCACCTGACCGGCGTGCTGGCGGCGCGGGCGCTGCGCGCCGCCGCGCGCGAGGCCGAGGCGGTTTCATGAGCGGGACGCGAGGCGAGGGACCATGACGCACGCTGAAACACACGCCGGGACGCACGCCGTCACGCTGACGGTCAACGGGATCGTGCGGGAGGTGACCGTGCCCGCGCGGCGGCTGCTGTCGGACTGCCTGCGCCACGACCTCGGCCTCACCGGCACCCACGTGGGCTGCGAGCACGGGGTGTGCGGGGCCTGCACGGTGCTGCTCGACGGCGAGCCGGTCCGCTCCTGCCTGACGTTCGCGGTGACCGCCGGCGGTCACGACATCACGACGGTGGAGGGGCTCGCGGGGGACGACGGCGAGATGTCGGCCGTGCAGCGGGGCTTCGCGGAGTGCCACGGCCTGCAGTGCGGGTTCTGCACCCCAGGCTTCCTGTGCACGGTCACCGCGTTCCTGCGGGACAACCCGGCCCCGGCCGACGACGAGGTGGTGGAGGCCATCTCCGGCAACCTCTGCCGGTGCACGGGGTACCAGAACATCGTCAAGGCGGTCCACCGGGCCGCCGAGATCCAGGCGGAGGAGGCCCGGTGAGCGCCGCGGCTCGATGGCCGGCGGGCCGCCGGGCGAGGGGGACGGCATGACCACCAAGCTCTTCGGCGAGCCGGTCCGTCGGCGCGAGGACGCCCGGCTCGTCACGGGCCGGGGACGCTTCGTCGACGACCTGGGCTCCGGCGCGCTGGCCGCCGCCTTCGTCCGGTCGCCGCACGCCCACGCCCGGATCCTGGACGTCGACGTCTCCGCCGCCCTCGACGTCGAGGGCCTGGTCGCCGTCTACACGTGGGAGGACCTTCCCGGCGCGCTCGCCGAGCCGCTGCCGCTGCTGATCCCGCATCCGGCGCTCACCCATGGCCGGACGGCGTACCCGCTCGCGAAGGAGGTCGTGCGGCACGTGGGCGAGGCCGTCGTGATGGTCGTCGCCCGCGACCGCTACCTGGCCGAGGACGCCTGCTCGCTCATCCGGGTCGACTACGAGGTGCTCAAGCCCGTCGTCGGGGTCGAGGAGGCGGCCCAGGCCGCCCGCCTGGTGCACGACGACGTGCCGGGCAACGTCGGGGCCCACCTCGTCCAGGAGGTGCCGGCGCCCGGCGGCAGGTCGGCGCGGGAGGCCGTCGAGGCCGCGCCGCACACGCTCGCGTTCCGGCTCGACATCGAGCGCAGCGCGTCCATGCCCCTGGAGGGGAAGGGCGTGTACGCGCGCTGGGACGCCGACGACGAGTCTCTGCGGGTCTACTCGTCCACGCAGACCTCGACGAGCGTGCGGATGGCCATCGCGGCCAAGCTCGGCCTCCCGCTGCCGAAGGTCGAGGTGATCGCGCCCGACGTGGGCGGCGGCTTCGGCGTCAAGATCGTCCACCCCTGGCCGGAGGAGGTCCTCGTGCCGTGGGCGGCCCGGCGGCTCGGCCGGGAGGTCAAGTGGACCGAGGACCGCCGCGAGCACTTCGTCTCCTCGGCGCACGAGCGGGCCCAGGTGCACCACGTCAAGGTCGGCTTCGACGACGAGGGGCGCGTCCTCGGCCTGGACGTGACCATCCTGCACGACCACGGCGCCTACACGCCGTACGGGATCATCGTGCCGATCATCACCTCCACGCAGCTCCTCGGGCCGTACAAGGTGGGCGCCTACCGGGTCGAGTTCTCCTCGATCTACACCAACACCGTGCAGGTCACGCCGTACCGGGGGGCGGGACGGCCGCAGGCCGTGTTCTGCATGGAGCGGACGATGGACAAGATCGCGGCCTTCCTCGGCCGGGACAGGACCGAGGTGCGCGCGGCCAACTTCATCCAGCCCGGCGAGTTCCCCTACGACCAGGGCATGACGTTCCAGGACGGCCGGCCGCTGATCTACGACAGCGGCGACTACCCCGAATCGCTGCGGATGCTCAAGGAGATGATCGGCTGGGACGCCTTCCCGGCCGTGAAGGCCGAGGCGGCCGCCGAGGGGCGGCGGCTCGGCATCGGGATCGGCTGCTACGTCGAGGGCACCGGCGTCGGGCCGTACGAGGGCGGCCACGTGCAGATCACCTCCGACGGGCGGGTGCACGTCTCCACCGGCCTGACGTCGCAGGGCCAGGGGCACGAGACCGTGTTCGCCCAGATCGCGGCCACCGAGCTGGGAGTGCCGATGGAGCGGGTCTCCGTCGTCACCGGCGACACCCGGCGGTTCGGCTACGCCGTGGGCACCTTCGCCTCCCGCGCCGCCGTCATGAGCGGCAGCGCCATCGCGCTCGCCTGCCGGAAGGTCAGGGAGAAGGCGCTGCGGATCGCGGCCGACGCCCTGGAGGCCGACCCCCGCGACCTGGAGATCACCGACGGGCTCGTCCACGTCGTGGGCGCGCCGTCGGCCTCGATCCCGCTGGCCACCGTCGCCGTGCTGTCCAATCCCCTGCGGTACGCGTTCGACGAGGAGGCCCAGCGGGCCACCCAGTTCGCCGGGCCGGCGTCCGACGACGCGCCGCCGGTCGCGGAAGGGGAGGAGCCCGGTCTGGAGGGCAGGGACTACTACTCCCCGATCCGGTCGACGTACGCCTCCGGCATGCACGCCGCGATCGTGGAGACCGACCCGGAGACCGCCGAGATCAAGATCCTCCGGTACGCCGTCGTGCACGACTGCGGCAACCTCATCAACCCGATGATCGTCGAGGGCCAGATCCACGGCGGCGTCGCCCAGGGCGTCGGCGGCGCGCTCTACGAGAAGATGGTGTACGACGAGCACGGCCAGCTGCTGAACGCCTCGTTCATGGACTTCCTCATGCCGTACGCCACGGAGATCCCGCACATCGAGACGGCCCACCTGGAGACGCCCTCGCCGCTCAACCCGCTCGGCATCAAGGGAGCGGGGGAGGCCGGGGTGATCCCCGGCTCGGCGGTCATCGCCGCCGCCATCGAGGACGCCGAGGGGATCACGATCGACCGGATGCCGATCTCCCCCTCCGACCTGCACGGCCTGCGCCGCGCCGCGGGCGCTAGTGGGCCTGGAGAGCCGGTACTTCCCCGGTGACACGCTTGCGGAACACCCAGTAGGTCCAGGCCTGGTAGGCGATCACGCCGGGGAGGGCGATCAGGCCGATCCACGTCAGCACCTTCAGCGTGTACGGCGCGGAGGAGGCCTCGGCCAGCGTGAGACCGGGCAGGGGGGCCGCCCACATCGTGCCGAAGAGGGCGGCTGTGGCCGCCGCGATCGACGTGGCGGTGGCCGTGAACGCCCAGCCCTCCCGGCGCCGCCACACCAGCGCCGCGCCCGCGGCGAGCGCCGCCATGGCGGCCAGCGCGGCGCCCTGCGTCCACGCCGGGGCGCCGCCGCCGGGGATCGCGGGCAGCGCCACCACCGCGACGGGGACCGCGCACGCGGCGGCCGGCACGGCGGCCCGCCGGGCCCGCCGGCGCACCGGCCCCGCCGTCTTGAGCGCGAGGAACACCGCGCCGTGGAGCACGGCCACCGACAGCGAGAGCGCGCCACCGAGCACGGTCGCCAGGAGCGTGCCGTACAGGAGGTTGCCGAAGATCGCCCCCCACAGGAACGCGGGGAGCACGCTGCCCGTCACGATCCCGGCGTCGCACAGCGCGCGCTCCCGCCGGGAGGAGACTTTGCCCCGCCACTCCAGGCCGGCGCCGCGCACGATGAGACCCGCCACGACCAGGAAGACGGGCAGGTAGAAGCCGCTCAGCAGGCGGGAGTACCACGCGGGGAAGGCGGCGAACATCGCGCCGACCGCGGTGATCAGCCAGACCTCGTTGCCGTCCCAGACAGGGCCGATGGTCCCGAGGACCTGACGGCGGTCGGCGTCGCTCCGCGACAGCAGGGGCATCAGCGCGCCCACGCCGAAGTCGAACCCCTCCAGCACGAAGTAACCCGTCCAGAGGAACGCGATCACTATGAACCAGAGCGTGGTCAGTGCCGTCACGGGAGGCGTCGCGGAGGTCGTCATGAGCGTCGTCATGTGGGCTGCTCCTCAGTACATGAGCGTCGGCGTGAGCCGCGCCTCGCCGGAGCCGGCGGGGGCGGTGGCGGGCAGGGCGGGCGGGGCGGCGGGCTCTTCTGGCCCGGCCTTGACGTGGCGGAGCAGCAGCGCCCCCTCGGCCAGGGCGAGCACGCCGTACAGCGCCGTGAAGACCGCGAGGGTGACGGCCACCTCGGCCAGGCTCACGCCCGGCGACACGCTCGCCGCGGTCATGAGCTCGCCCTGGACCGTCCACGGCTGGCGGCCGATCTCGCTGAGCAGCCAGCCCGCGACGATCGCCACGGTCGGGAGCGGGAGGGCCAGCATGCAGACGCGTGCGAACCACGCCGGCAGCGGCCTCGCCGCGCGGCCGTCCCGCCGGTCCCGCCGGTCCCGCCGGCCCTGGCCGCCCCGGGCGAGCCGCGGGCGCCTGGTGAGCCACAGACCGAGCGCGGAAAGGCCCACCGTCGCCATGCCGAAGACGATCATCACGCGGAACGACCAGAACACGACGGGCAGGTTGGGCGTGTAGTCGGCCGGCCCGAAGGCCTTCTCGTAGCGGGCCTGGATGTCGTCCATGCCCTGGACGGTGGCGCCCGGATCATGGGCGGACAGGAGGCTCAGCAGGCCGGGCACCTCGACCCCCGGGACCACGCTGAACGGCGCTCCCGCGGTGTCGTGCCGCAGGCCCTCCGCCGCGGCGAGCTTCATCGGCTGCTGCTCGGCCAGGAGCCGGCCGGACTGGTCGCCGGTGCCCGCCACCACGACCCCGGCGATCGCCGTCATGACGAGCGCGCCGCGCAGAGCGGTCCGCCACATCGCCTGGCTGTGCCCCTCATGGGCAGGGGCGCGGCCGGGGATCAGCCTGAGGCCCCGCTCCCGCAGGATCCGATAGCCGGTGACCGCGATCACGAAGCCGCCGGCCACGACGAAGGCCCCGCCGGTGACGTGGGGGATCTGCGCCAGGGCGGTCGAGTTGGTGAGGACGGCCCAGAAGTCGGTCATCCTGGCCCGGCCGTCCACCACCTCGTACCCGACGGGGTGCTTCATCCACGCGTTGGCCGCGAGGATGAAGTACGCCGAGAGGTTCGACCCGATGACGGCGGCCCACAGGCAGGCGAGGTGGATCCGCTTGGGCAGGCGCTCCCAGCCGAAGATCCACAACCCGAGGAAGGTGGACTCCAGGAAGAACGCGAGCAGCGCCTCCATCGCGAGCGGCGCCCCGAAGACGTCGCCGACGAAGGTGGAGTACTCGCTCCAGTTCATCCCGAACTGGAACTCCTGGACGAGCCCGGTCACCACGCCCATGGCGAAGTTGATCAAGAAGAGCTTGCCGAAGAACCTGGTGAGCCGCAGATAGTCGTCGTTGCCCGTGCGGTACCAGGCGGTCTGGAGACCGGCGACGAAGACGCCGAGCCCGATCGTGAGGGGTACGAAGAGAAAGTGGTAAACGGTGGTGACCCCGAACTGCCACCGTGCCAGGTCCAACGCGTCCATGTCCCCCTCGCGGGTGCTTGAGCTCTACAACGCGTAGTTCTATATTCAGTAGTACTACGTTCTGTAGAGCAATGGGGCCGACCGGTGCCGTGAGAAGGTGCGATCTTCGTCACACCCGGTTTCCCGTCTGTACCGGGAGCGCCTCCCGGGGTGCGGCATCAATGATCCGGGGGTCGCGACCGGTCGCGCGTCCGCCGCCCGGCGGATTCGGGCCTACATCGGGCGATTGACGGAGTGAGTACTCACTCCGTATGGTCGATGTCATGAATGAGACCCCGGTAAGGCGGCGGGCGCCGGGAATGACCCCGGAGATGCGCCGCGAGATGATCATCAGAACCGCGCTGCCCATGGTCGCCGAGCACGGCACCGCCGTGACGACGGGCCAGATCGCGCGGGCCGCCGGCATCGGCGAGGCCACGATCTTCAGGGTGTTCGCGGACAAGGCTGAGCTGCTCGACGCCTGCGTGCTCGAGGTGCTGCGCCCCGACACGCTGCTGGCCGAGCTGGCCGACATCCCGATGGACCAGCCCCTTGCGTCCCGCCTGGTCGAGGCGGGCGCCGCACTGAGGGCCCACATGGGCCGGATGGGCGCCGTCACGGGGGCGCTGCGGATGAGCGGTCACGGCCGTGAGCGCCGCCCCGCCCCGGAGTCCGAGGAGGGCAGGCGGATCACCGCGGGACGCGACGACTCCGCCGCCCGGGTGAGGGCCGCGCTGGCCGATCTCATGCGGCCGGACGAGGCGGCCCTGCGTCTGCCCGCCGACCGGCTCGCCGCCGCGTTCGGCTCACTCATAGGCGCCGGCGTCCGCCCCGCCGGCGGGGACGACCCCACACTGGAGGAGACCGTCGACCTCTTCCTGAACGGAGCGGTGGCCCGATGACGATCACCCTGAACCACACCATCGTGCCGGCCCGCGACCACGGCGCGGCGGCCCGCTTCTTCGCACAGATCATGGGTCTCACGGCCGCGCCCGCGCACAAGTTCATGCAGGTACGCGTCAACGAGCAGCTCGCCCTGGACTTCATGGCCGTCGAGGATCCGACAGGGGTGCATCTGGCCTTCGACGTGGACCCGGCGACGTTCGACGGCGTCCTCGCCCGGCTGCGTGAGCTCGGCGTGCCGTACGGCAACGATCCGCGCACGCCGCACAACGGCCGGATCGATCACCTCCTGGCGCCGCGCGGGCTCTACTTCGCCGACGCCGATCACAATCTCTACGAGGTCATGTCCCCGCTGTGACTTGTTCACGATCGGCGGATCCGCGGGCGGCAGATGTTGCCGTTCTCGCCGCCCCGGTGATTCTCTAAGGTGCTCGGCATCGGAGGTGGCCCATGAAGGTCGTTGGCAGTGCGCTGCTCGGGGCGGAGCGCAAGCGGGTCTGGGACGCCCTGCAGGACCCGGCGGTCCTGGTGCGGACGATCCCGGGCTGCGCGCGGCTCGAAGAGGTCGGCGCCGACGTGTACGCCATGACCGTCACGGCCGGGGTGGCGTCCATCAAGGGCGTCTACCAGGGTGAGGTCTCGCTCACCGACCCCGACGAGCCCGAGCGGTTCGTGCTGCGGGCGCGCGGCCAGGGGGCCCCGGGCACGGTCGAGGCGTCCGTCGTCGTACGGCTCAGCGAGGCCGACGGCGGCACCCGGGTCGACTACGACGCCGAGGCCGTCGTGGGCGGGATGATCGGCGGCGTCGGGCAGCGCATGCTCGGCGCGGTGGCCAGGAAGACCGCGGGGGAGTTCTTCTCCGCCGTCGAACGGCACCTCCTGTCGGCCGGCGCGGCCCCCGCCGTGGATGCCCCCGCGGTGAAGGCCGCCGCCGGGGAGGCTGCCCCAGGGATGCTGGAGGCGGCGGAACGGACGGCGGGCGTGTTCACTCGCCCGGCACCCGAGAGCGCGCCTCGGGCGGCCCGGCAGGGCGTACCCGCCTGGACGATGCTGGCCGCGTTCGGCGCCGGCGCCGGGGTGGCCCTCGGCAGCGCGGCGATCGGCTGGGTCCTCGGCCGTGCCGGGACGCGGAGCGGGCGGCGCTGATCCGCTGGGGGCCTGTACGCGGCCGGGATCGTGATGTCGCGATTTCAGCCGTGCCGAGTCCACCGGCATGTGGTGACGGCCTTCGAGTCGCTGGGCCGGCGCAGGAACAGGACCTGGCACCCTCAGCGCATCTCTAGTCGGTGACGGGCCGGCCGGTGGAATCGCGGGCGAGGGCGACGATCCGCTCCAGGGCCGCCGCATGACGTTGGAAGGCCAGCCGTCCCTGCGTGGTGAGCTGCACGTACGTGCGCCGTGCCCGCTTGTCCTGGTCCTTACGGACGATGACGTATCCGGCGGCGGCCAGCGCGGAGACCTGCTTGGACAGCGCCGAGTCACTGGTGCCGACCGAGTCTCTGAGAAAGCCGAAGTCCACCCACTCGGCCGGCGCCAGCAGGGCCACGACCGACAGGCGCGCCGGGACGTGCAGGAACTCGTCGAAGAGCGGATCCATCAGGCGGTCCCGCCACTCTGCCGGACGATCGACTTCATGATGGAGCGGTTCACGGGCGTGGCCGCGACATACGCCAGGGCCGCCACGATCGCGCCCGCGGTGGCCTGTGACAGCGGCCCCTGAGGCGGCAGGCCGAACAGCGCGAAGGCCGCGATCCGGCCGATGCCGAAGGCCACCATGACGCAGGCCAGCAGCCCGCCGTGGAAAAGGGCCTCCTGCCGGGTGGCCTTCCTGCGGACCGCGGCCCGGTGCTCACAGACGATCCCCACACCGGCGTACAGGGCCATCCCGAGCGCCAGGGCCACGAGGTTCCAGGAGTGCGGGAGGTCGATGGCCGCCAAGGCGATGAAGAGGCCGAGCGCGGAGACGACCACGCGCGGAAGCGCGAAGCTCTGGCGGACGATCTGCTCCCGGGTCCTGTCCTGGAAGCGGTGGATGTCGTCGAGCGAAGTCTGGGCGTCGTGCTGGTTCATGGGACCGTCCCCCGAAGTCGGCTACTGCTTTCCTGTGAGGAAAGTAGCATCTGTTTTCCTCATAGGAAAGTGGTCGCATGGAGTGGGGCCGGGCCACGGCGACCTCCGTACAGGCGAACGGCGGCCTGGGAGCCACCGGTGCGGGCCTGTGGGCAGGGTGTGACGAGGGAATGCCGATTATTCGGCACAGCTCGCCGGTTCGGCAGGTCGGTGGCGATCGGTAGACACTGGAACATGCCCAACGTCCGCATCGGAGTCGACACCGGAGGCACCTTCACCGACGTGGTCCTGGTCGATGAGGACACCGGCAGGATCGTCACGACCAAGACTCCCTCGACTCCCGCCAACCCCGCCGACGGCTTCATGGCGGGGGTGCACAAGGTGCTCGAGGCGCACGGCGGCTCGTACGGCCTCGACGCGGTGTCCGCGATCGTCCACGGCACGACGGTGGCCACCAACCAGCTCCTGGAGGACCGGCCCGGCGGCACCTCCCACCTCGGGTTCGTCACCACGGAGGGCTTCGAGTCCATCCTGGAGATCGCCCGGCAGAGCGTCCCGGACGGGTACGGCAACTCGTACTTCTGGGTGAAGCCGCCGCGGATCGTGCCCGTCCACCGGGTCAGGACGGTCGGCGGACGGCTCGACCATCTCGGGCACGAGGTCCGGCCGTTCGACGAGGAGCAGGCGGCCGAGGTGGCGCGGTGGTTCCGCGAGCGCGGGGTGACCGCGATCGGCGTATGCCTTCTGCACTCTTACGCCAACCCCGCGCACGAGACCCGCATGCGGGAGGTGCTGCGCCGCGAGCACCCCGGTGCGGTCGTGTCGCTGTCCAGCGACGTCCTGCGCGAGTACCGGGAGTACGAGCGGTCGGTGACCACACTGGTGGACGCCGCGGTCAAGCCGATCATGCGGCGGTACATCGACAACCTCTCCGACCGGCTCGGCCGGCCGTTCTCCGTGATGAAGAGCAACGGCGGCGTGCTGTCGGCCGCCGAGGTGGTGCACCAGCCCATCACCACCGTGCTGTCCGGTCCGGCGGCCGGGGCCCTCGGCGCCGCGCTGATCGCGGGGAACGCCGGTCACCCGAGCGTCATCACCCTCGACGGCGGCGGCACCTCCACCGACGTCGCCGTGGTGGTGAACGGCGAGCCCTCCCTCACCACCGAGGGCACCATCGGCCGCTACCCCTGCAAGATCCCCATGATCGACATCGTGACGGTCGGGGCGGGCGGCGGCTCGATCGCGTGGATCTCCCCGGAGGGGACGCTCAAGGTCGGCCCGCCGTCGGCCGGGGCGGACCCCGGCCCCCTCTGCTACGGCAAGGGCGGCACCGAGGTGACCGTCACCGACGCCCACGTGTTCCTCGGCCGGGTGCCCCCGTACCTGCTGGGCGGCGAGATCCCGCTCGACGTGGCCGCCGCCCGCGCGGGCGTCGAGGCGCTCGCCGCGAAGCTCGGCCTCACCCCCGAGCGATGCGCCACCGGCATCCTGGAGATCAGCGCGTTCAACCAGTCGAACGCCATCCGGCAGATCACCGTCAAGCGCGGGCTCGACGTCCGTGACTTCCCGATGGTCGCCTTCGGCGGCTCCGGGCCGCTGCTGGCCTGCCGGCTCATCGACGTCCTCGGCCTGCCCGCCGCGATCGTGCCGCCCGACCCGGGCAACGTGTCCGCGTTCGGACTGCTCACCGTGGACGTGAAGAACGACTACGTCCGCACCCACGTCTCCCGCGACCCCTCGCCGTACGCGCTGAACGAGATCTTCTCCGAGCTGGAGGGCCAGGCGGCCGAGGCGCTCACCCGCGAGGGCTTCACCGGCCACGTGTACGCGCGCAGCGCCGACCTGCGCTACTACGGGCAGGCGTACGAGGTGCGGGTCCCCGCCCCCGGCGGCCCGGTGGACGCGGCCTGGCAGGCCGGTGTGGTCGAGCGCTTCCACGCCGAGCACGAGAGGCTCTACGGGTACGGCTACCGCGGCGACGCCAGGCACGCCGTCGAATGGGTGAACCTCCGGGTGTCCGGCGTAGGCCCCATCACCCGCCCCAGGATCGCCCGCCGGCCGTGCCAGGCGGACGAGCCGAGCCCGCTCGCCACCCGTGACGTCTTCTACGAGCGGTGGGGGAGGACGGTGATCTACCGCAGGGGCGACCTCGGCGCCGGCGCGGTGGTGCGGGGCCCCGCCGTCATCGAGGAGTACGGCTCGACGCTGCCGGTCCACCCCGGCTTCACGGCGACCATGGACGACTACGGCAACCTCGTGGTGGTGAGCGACCGATGAGCGCCGATCCGGTTCTGGTGGAGATCGTGGAGGGCACGCTCGCCTCGGTCGAGACGGAGGTGGAGACCGCCATCGCGCGGACCGCCCGGTCGCCGATGATCCGCGACGCGCACGACTTCCGCGCCGGGATCCACGACGTACGGCTGCGCAAGCTGACCGGCCGGTCGTACTCCGCGCTGGTGCAGCCCATCGTCCGGGACTTCCCCGTGGCCGAGATGCGTCCGGGGGACGTCTTCTTCCACAACGACGTCTACCTGTCGGAGGGCGGCATCGGCCACCTGCCCGATCTGTGCGTCACCGTGCCGGTGTTCCACGGCGGTGAGGTGGTGGCGTTCGTGCAGGCCTTCGGCCATCACGACGACATCGGCGGCGCCGTGCCCGGCTCCATGCCCTCGCACGCGCGCAGCGCCTTCGAGGAGGGCCTGATGGTCCCGCCCATCAAGCTGTGGGACCAGGGCGTGCCCAACCGGGCGGCGCTGGCGATCATGACGCGCAACTCGCGGATGCCCGACTCCCTCGCCGGGGACCTCGACGCGGAGTGCTCGGCCTGCCTGATGGGGGCGCGGCGGCTCGGCGAGCTGTTCGACCGGTACGGGCGCGACGCCGTGGAGGCGTGCTTCGACGCGATCATCTCGAAGACCACCGAGACCTTCCGCCGGGAGCTGCTGTCCAAGATCCCGGAAGGCGTCCACGTCTGGGAGGACTACGCGGAGCACGACGGCGTGGACGAGCCCCGGCTGCACGCCCAGCGGATCACCCTGACCGTCGACCACTCGGCGGCGACCCCGCTGACCATCGACTTCACCGGAACGTCGCCGCAGGCCAAGGGGCCGATCAACCACGCGGGCGACTACGCCGACGGGGTGTTCCTGAAGAAGTGGCTCGCCCCGATCCTGCGCAACTTGGCCGACACGCCTGAGCGGATGGCCGAGCTGGACGTCAACGAGGGCGTCGTGCCGCTCATCGAGATGATCTTCCCCGAGAAGGGCACGCTGCTCACGCCGATCTTCCCCGCGCCGACGAACGCCCGGACCTTCGTGATCCTCCGCCTCCTCGGCGTGCTGGCCGGGGTGCTGGCCAAGGCGACCGGCGGCCGGATGCCCGCCGACCAGGAGACCATCCGCTACACCGGCGTCTACGGGGACTCCGACGACGGTCCGTACCTGATGAGGGAGGTCCTCGGCGGCGGCTCCGGGGGGCGCTGGTACGCCGACGGGGAGGACACCATCCACGTCGTGCCCGACAGCCGGAACATCCCGGTGGAGTTCGCCGAGGCGCGCTGGCCGTTCCGGGTGGAGCGGCTCGGCCTGGCGGTCGACAGCGGCGGACCGGGAGAGTTCCGCGGCGGGCTCGGATACGACAAGCACATCCGCATGCTGCGGGACGCGTCGTTCATGTCGATCGCCGACCGGTCCATCCTGTCCTGCTGGGGGGTCAACGGCGGAAGGGCGGGCCGTCCGTTCCAGGTCATGGTCGACGGCGTGGAGATGGAGGGCCTGGTCGACGACTTTCCGGTCCGCGCCGGGCAGGTCATCCGGATCCGCACGACCGGGGGCGGCGGCTGGGGGTCGCCGTACGACCGGCCGGCCGAACGGGTCGCCGAGGACGTCCGCGACGGGAAGGTCTCCTTCGCGGGGGCGCGTGAGGACTACGGCGTCGTACTCTCCGGCCCCCGCGACGACGTGCGGATCGACGCGGAGAAGACGCAGCGGCTGCGCGCGGCCCTGCGGGAGGAGCGGCCGGCCCCGTTCTTCGACCGCGGCCCCGGATATCCCACGCTCTCCGGCGGCCGTGCCCACGCGGAGGTCGACACCCTCTGAGCGGTGCCGGTGGCTGACACGAAGGTGGAGTGCCAGGTGGGTGAGGGCGTGCCGGGGACCGATCCGATCGGTTACTCTCCGGATTCGAGGATTTCCAGCGAGTAGTCGGCCGAGCTGCCATCCTGAGTGCGCTGACCTGCGCACGAGAAGGAGAGCGCGATGGCCGCTCAGCATTACTTTGCCGACACCGCCGATGGCTACCACCTCGACGACCCCTCACACGCGGCGATCGTCGTGCTGATAGACGAGCTGAACTACCGCGACAACACCTACATGACGGTCAAGCCGGTCGGTGACGCCTCCGAGTGGTGCGTCACCGTGACGTTGCGGCTGGACGAGATCTACCAGGCGGATCTGCGGGAGGCGCCGGGGCGGGACCCCGTGGTCGTGACCGGCACCGATCCGAGGAGCGTCGCTCAGGACGTGATCGGCTGGCTGGAGGCCCACTCCGGCGTCAGCCTCGCCCCCGAGCCGTGAGCCCGGCAGGCTCCGGGGCCGCCGGCGCCGCGGCGCTGACGGTCCAGCGAGCTCCCCCACCCGGAGTGCGACGCGAGCCCGCACCCTGTTGCGTTCGAGGGCCGATGGCTCTGTGGCCGCTGACCCGGCCTCCTGACCGCCGGCGCGTGGCGGGTTCGCCGGGCCGGCCGATGGTCAGCCCCACCCGCCGGCCGCGGAGGCGACCGAACGGGAGACCCTGCTGGGGGTGGTGCGCAGCTCCGCCTCCAGCTCGGCGAGCACATGCTGAACGGCCGTCTTCATCCGGCCCCGGTTGCCGTTCAGCTCCTCGCCGAACGCTCGCGCGGCGGGCCCCACCCAGACCGCCTCGCCGCCGAACTGGGCGCACGCCGGGTCGAGAGCGGTCTCCAGGACGTGAATGTGCTCACGCACCGCCGTGATCGCCGCCTCCAGGTCCCGATACCTCGGATTCGGCACCATGTCGTCGTCGGTGGGCACGCTCAGGCTCCCGCGGTGAAAGTGACGGTACGGATAGATGGTGGCGCGGCGGTTCTCCTTGAGATTATGTGGGCTCGGAATGATCCCGGCCAGACACGGAGGCGAGATGCCAGGCCTGCCACCTGCCGTACGGTTTCGCCGTGCCGTCGTCATGCTGGCCGTCGCATCGCTGGGGGTGTCGGCATGCACATCTGACGACACCCCTACGGCTAGCGAAGCCGGCCGGACATTGAAAAATCACATTTTGCAGCTGTTGAAAGAGCGCAATGCCCAGAACGTCACCATCACCGATCCCGGCGGCAAGAACATCCCCTGCGGCGACGGCCATGCCAAGCAAACTTTCGCGGCCAGAGGAGACGATTTGCCGGAAAGGCAACCAGCCGCGCTGGTAGATGCTCTGGTGGGAGCACTGAAGCGAGTGGCGCCGTACAGGGTGGTCTCAGCCGGTGAGTCTGGTCAGCCCGTACGGGTGGAGGACAAGCAAGCGCACACTGTTCTCGTCCTCAGCGCTCCTTTGAAGGGGATGTACCAGGTGAGTGGAGAAACGCAATGCCTGGTCAGCTGAACTAGTCAGCGAACAGGGCGGCGCGGGTTCGGGAACCCTGCTTCCGGCCGTCAAAGCGATCAGACAGGAAGCGGGCGGTTTCGGCCAGTGACTTTTTGTCTCGGCCCATGCCGTTGGCTATGAACCATTGGTCGAGGGCTTGGAGGCCTTGTTCGCCTGATTCGAGGATGTCGGCGAAGGGACGCAGGCGACCGTCGCCGTCGGCTATCGCGACACCCGGCGGGCAGGCGGCCTGGTAGGCGCCCGGCGAGACGGCAGGGGTGAAGCCGGCGTCCATGAGGGCCTGAGCGATCGTGTGCTGGCGTCCCAGAGTCTCCCGGTCGTCGGTCGCGTCGAGCCGGCCCACTTCGGTTTCCGGGTCGTCCTTGTAGGTGTCGTACACGGAGAAACCCGTGCTCAGCCCTTCCCACAGCAGCTCGGCCATGATGCCTTCAGGAACGGCGAAGCCCGCCAGGGCCGTCGCGAGGCCGACGGTGAACCCCTGGTACTTGTCGGCGTCGGCCGCGTCCTCGTCGATGGGCCGGCCGAGCTTCTCGGCGGCCGCCAGCTCGAACCCGCGGACGTTCCCCAAAGCGGCGAACACGTCGTCCAGCCGGGTCGGGTCCTTGTCCTTCATCATGGCCGGGACACCCTCGTCGATGAGTCTGCGGGCCAGATCCCCCATGCCGGCGTCGAAGGGCCTCCTGCTCTCCTCGCTCCCCGCGAAGGTCGTCATGAACCGCAGCGTGTCGGCGGGGCTGAGCCGGAACGCCGGGTTCAACCCGGAGATGCGGGAGTCCACCGCACCGAAGGCGCTGGGCTGGAGCTGGTTGTCGTCGCCGAGATTCGCGCCCTCGGTCATCTCCGTCGCGTACGCGCCCGCGATCTCGGCCAGGTGGACCCGGGTGGGGGCGGCGAACGGGAACCCCGCCGTCCGCGTGATCACGTCGAACGCGAACCGGGCGGCCACATCGCTGTGCCGGCCGTCCTTCTCGTCGTAGGCGCCGGCGGCCGACGCCAGCAGGCGCCCGAATGCGTCAGCGGACGCCGGGTCGGTGGCGGCCCGGTCGTTCAGGCGGCGCAGGAAGGTGGCCAGATCCGGCCGCACGTCCTTCGTGGCGAGACCGCCCGGCCTGGCAGGCGCGAGCAACTCCCCCAGGACGTCACGCGGAAGCGGGCTGTCCCGGGTGGCCAGGCCGATGGCGAGCCGTGCCGCCGCGGGATCCCTCGCGAGGGCGCGCAGGTAGCCCGTCAACGACGAGCCGGTCGCCCGTTCCTCCGGCAGGAAGATCTGCAGTGCGACGACCTGGGCGAGCCACTCCGTGGGGAATCGCCCGGCCGACAGCAGCTCCCCGATCGCCTCCTGATCATCCACGCTCCCGGCCTTGGCCCCCACCGCCCCGATGACGGCCGCGAGCCCGGGGGCGGCTCCCGCGCCGGCGACGGCCGTACCGAACGCGCGGCTCACGGTCTCCAGCGCCTCCGGCACCCGCTCCTGGAGAATCGCGCGGACGCGTCGTGGAAGCTCGATGGTCCGCCGTGCGCCGATGCCCGCGAAGAACGCGGCGGTGAACTCGGGGTCGTTCTGGTGGGCGGCGAGTGCGTCGACGACCTTCCGGTACTTCTCATCCAGGTGGACGTCGAACGGGGCGTCGGGATCGATGTGCCTGTAGTAATCCGCGAGTTCCCGGCCGAGGCGCCGGGCCTCGGCCGGGGACAGGACGTCCTTCTCCTCGTACGGCACGAGCGAGGCGGCGCCGGGTGTCCAGGCCGGCAGGCGGGCCATACCGTCCGCCATCTGCCGGCGCCTGCGGAGCTCGGGCAGGCGGTCGTCGATCCACCGCTCGACCTCGCCGATGGGGCCGAGGGACGCCGCGGGGAGGCCGTGGGCGGCGAAGACCCGGCGGACGGCCTCGGTGTGCTCCCCGATGACGCCACGGGCGTGCTCGATCTCGGTGACGAAGCGTCCCATGAGTTCCGGGGAGATCCCGGAGAAGTCGGGGGAGAGCGGTCCCGTTCCCGGCGCGCCTGATCCCATCCCGCAGTCGCCTCCTCCGACGCCCCATCTCCCCAGCCACCACCGTAGCCCGGCTCATCCGGCCCCGCCGGGGAACCGGTGCCGATCGATCTGCCTCCGCGATGTCGATCGTGGTTGACCCGCCGGCCCTGGGGTAGCCGTCAAGTGACGCCAAAAGGGGATGGTGAAGTACAGATGGCATCAATCGTCCAGCGGATCAAGGACTACCTCCAGACCCCACGGGGTCGTCAGAACGTCGAGAAGGTCAAGACGATGGCGCGCGACCCCCGCAATCAGCAGCGGCTGCGCCAGTTCATGGATCGGTGGCGCGGCCACCGGACCCGGCACTGACGAGTCCGCAGAGATGCCCGGCAGCCCCGGCCGGTGATCGACCATCCGCCGGCCGGGGACGAGGCGTCGCATCCGGTGATCGGGCCGGGGCGTGAAAAGCGCGGGTTGACCTGGCAGGCTTGCCGGTGGAGACCGACTGACGCTCTCCCGTGGATCCCCATGGAGGCTGGCCGTGCAGGGACCTCTCAGCGGCATCGTCGTCCTCGATCTGTCCCGCGCTCTGGCCGGGCCGCACGGCGCGCAGATGCTGGGCGACCTCGGCGCTCATGTCATCAAGGTGGAGCATCCGGAAGGGGACGAGTCGCGCGGATGGGGCCCGCCGTTCGTAGGGCCAGATAACGATATTTCTACCTATTTCCTCGCGGCCAACCGCAACAAGCGGTCGATCACCGTGGACATGAAGTCCGCCGAGGGCCAGGCCGTGGTCGAGCGGCTCGTACGGCAGAGCGACGTCCTGATCGAGAACTTCCGCACCGGCGTCCTCGACCGGCTGGGCTTCCCGATCGGGCGGCTCCACGAGCTCAACCCCCGGCTGGTGATCCTGTCGATCACCGGCTTCGGCCACGACGGGCCCGAGGGCGGCAGGCCGGGGTACGACCAGATCGCCCAGGGCGAGGCGGGCCTGATGTCGCTGACCGGGCCGTCCACCGCCGAGCCGTACCGGGTGGGCGCCTCGATCGCCGACCTCCTGGCGGGCATCCACGGCGCGTACGGCGTGGTGGCGGCGCTCTACGAGCGGGAGCGGACGGGGCGTGGCACGGTCGTGCGGACCTCGCTGCTCGCCTCCGTCGTCGGCGTGCACTCCTACCACGGCACGGCCTGGACGGTCGGCGGCGTCGTCCCGAAGGCGGGCGGCAATCACCACGCCTCCATCGCCCCTTACGGAGCCTTCCGCTGCGCCGACGGGATGATCCAGATCGCCGCCGCCAACGACGGTCAGTGGCGGAAGGTGGCCCGCCTCCTGGGCATCGACCCTGAAATCCCGAAATATGCGACCAACGGGGAGAGGTTCGAGCATCGGGACGAACTGATCGAGGACATGGAGAAGGCCCTGGCCACCGACGACCGGGGGCACTGGCTCGCCGCGCTCGGCGCCCTCGGTGTGCCCGCCGGCGCGATCCGCTCGCTCGACGAGGTCTACGCCTGGGACCAGGTCCGTTCCCAGGGCCTGCTGGTGGGCGTCGATCACCCCGTGCTCGGCGACATCGAGCTGCCCGGCTCCCCGCTCCGCTTCGAAAGCGCCGCCCCCGAAAGCGCCACCACCGAAAGCGCCGACGCGACCGAGAGCGCCGACGCGACCGAGAGCGCCGACGCCTCCGGGAGCGCGGGCGAGGCGGCCAAGGCGGCCGAGGGCCCCTCCGGGCACACCGCGCCGCCCGCACTCGGCCAGGACAACGACGCGGTGCTCGCGTGGCTGGCCGAGCGGGAGCGGTCCCGATGAGCGCCCTCCCGGCGAGGGGACGCCGCGGGTGAGGAGGCCCGACGCCCGCACGCTGATCGGCCGGGTGCTCGACCCCCACTCCTGGAGCTCCTGGGACGAGCCTCCCGTGGACACGGCCGCCCCCGGCTCCGCGTACGCGGACGAGCTGGCGGCCGCTCGCGCCAAGACCGGCTACGACGAGTCGGTGATCACTGGGGAGGGCACGCTCGACGGCCGCCGGGTCGCGGTCGTCGCCTGCGAGTTCTCGTTCATGGCCGGCTCGATCGGGGGAGCCGCCGCCGAGCGGCTCGTCAGGGCCGTCGAGCGTGCCACGGCCGAGAGGCTGCCGCTGCTCGCCTCACCGGCCAGCGGAGGCACCAGGATGCAGGAGGGCGCGCTGGCCTTCACCCAGATGGTGAAGATCACCTCAGCGGTGGCGGCCCACCGCGCGGCCGGCCTGCCGTACGTCGTGTATCTGCGCCATCCCACCACCGGCGGGGTCTTCGCCTCGTGGGGGTCGCTCGGCCACGTCACCGCCGCCGAACCCGGCGCGATGATCGGCTTGGTCGGCCCGAGGGTCTTCGAGTCGCTGCACGGCTACCCGTTCCCCCAGGGCGTGCAGGTCTCGGAGAACCTGTTCGCCCACGGGCTCGTCGACGCCGTCGTCTCCGACGAGGACGCCCGCGAGATCGCCATCCGGGCGCTCGCCGTCCTGTGCGCCCCGCGGCGCGGCCTGCCCCGCGGGCCGGAGCCGGAGGAGGCGACCGAGACCGTCCCGGCCTGGGAGGCCGTCACCCGCTCGCGCCGGGACGACCGGCCGGGCGTACGGAGCCTGCTCAAGTACGGCGCCCGCGACGTCACCCCGCTCCACGGCACCGGTGTGGGGGAGAGGGACGCCGGACTGCTGCTGGCGCTGGCCCGCTTCGGCGCGGCGCCCGCGATCGTGCTCGGCCAGGACCGTGAGCGGCAGCGGGCGGGCGACGCGCTGGGCCCGGCCGGGCTGCGGGTGGCCCGCCGGGGCATGCGCCTGGCCAGCGAGCTGGGGCTGCCGCTGGTCGCCGTGGTGGACACGGCGGGCGCGGAGCTGTCGAAGGCGGCGGAGGAGGGCGGCCTGGCCGCCGAGATCGCCCGCTGCCTCGCCGACCTGGCCATGCTCGACGCCCCCACCGTCTGCCTGCTGCTGGGCGAGGGCGCGGGCGGCGCAGCCCTCGCCCTGCTCCCGGCCGACCGGGTCGTCTGCGCGCAGCACGCCTGGCTGGCGCCTCTCCTCCCGGAGGGCGCCTCGGCCATCCTCTACCGGACCGCCGACTTCGCCCCCGAGATCGCGGCGGCCCAGGGCGTGCGGGCGGCCGACCTCAGGCGCGACGGCATCGTGGACCGGATCGTCCCGGAGCGTCCCGACGCGGCGTACGAGCCTGAGGACTTCTGCCGGCGCGTGGCCGGGACGCTCGAACACGAGATCATCGGCCTCCTGGAGCGGCCGGCCGGGGAGCGCCTGGCCGCCCGCCTCGCCCGGTACCGGTCGCTGGGATCCGGCCCCCCGGCATCCGGCAGCCCGCCAGGCCGCTAAGGGCGATCTGCGGGAATACGCCCGGCATGGTCTCGTCGGTTATCTCATCGGGGAGGTCATCAGCCGGTTCGTGGACCGGCTGGAGGCGGAATTGCCGGACGCGAACGGCTCGGCGGTGCATACCTGACGTCCGCTCCGGAGCCTGCCCACCACGCTCCGGGGCCCATACCCGGCCCTCGGCGACTGCGAATACCGGGGCGGCAGGGCCGCACCTCAACAGGTCTTCACATAGGGCACGTCGCCTCCCACGTGCTCCTGCCATTCGGCCGGCGTCAGTGGCCGGCCCGCGCGCCGGCACACCTCGGGTATAACGCCTTCGGGGTCGACCGGAAGTTCGTGAAGCGTCCCGTCACTTCCAAGCACGCGCAACATCCTGCTGTCCGGGGAGAAGGCCATGACAGGGGGGATCGCGTTGTTCTCCGCCGTCTCAGCGACGGTGACGACCTGCGGGGCGCCCAACTGGTAGCCGCCCGCCACATCGAACAGCGTGACCCGGGTGTCATGCGCGACCGCCAGGAAGCGTCCGTCGGGGGAGAACCTCCCGTTCAGCGCGTACCCGGGCAGCTTGAGCAGTTGCCCGGTCGGCTTCCACGTACGCGTGTTCCACAAGGCCACTGCGCTGCCCCCGTACGGGGATGCCGCGAGCCCGCGCTTGGAGGCCAGCACCATCCACCCCTTGGCCAGCGTGCCGGGGCCCTTCGACCGCGGCAGCATCTTCTCTTTCACAAGGTCGATGACATCGACGCCGCCCGCATCGGCGGTGACGAGGGTTTCTCCGTCGGTGCTGAAGGACATGTGGTCTCCCGCGACCTGTGTGAACCGCATCACCTGCTTGCGGCGCCCGACATCCACGATCTCGATCCCGCCCTGACCGGTGTAGTCGCTGGGCTGACTGTGGATGAGGGCGAGGAAGCGGCCGTCCGGGCTGAACCGCAGTTCGCGTTTCTCCGCGCTCTCCTCCTTCAGCGTGACGTCCCGCAGCTTGCGCCGGGTTTCGACGTCCCACAGCGTCAGCTTCGGCGCGGAGTCGTTCAGGACGCTGGTCGCCAGCGTGCGGCCGTCAGGGGAGACGGCCATGCCCAGCTCTTCGAACTCATCGTTCGTGCCCGGCTTGATCTTCAGGTTCGTCTCTGCGAGGCCGGGCAGCGCCCATCTGTGCAGCACACCGCCGACCAGGGCGAACAGCGCGTCGCCGGTGGCGTTGAATTCCCTGTTCTCCGCGTCGGCATCGGGGACGTCGGGCGGCCGCGTGTACCGGCTGATGTCGTAGGCCGTCACCTGTCCCGTTTCGTCGAGCAGAGTCAGCGTACGCTTGTCGGGGCTGATTCTCGGGGACCCCACGATCACGGCGTCGATGGTCAGATCGAGAAGTTGAACGCCGTCTTTCACCCGCCACAGTGCGACGGCGGTCCCTTGCTGGTTGGTGCCGGAGGTGATCAGCAGCGTGCCGTCCGCGCTGAAGACCGCATCCTCGCTCGGGCCGTAGAACTCTCGCCCCCAGTCGGCTTTGGTCAGGCTCCACAGCCTGATCTTCTCCTCGTCCGTCTTCTGGTCCGCAATCACGGCGAGGGTGGCGTCGGGAGAGAAGGCGAGGATCCGTCCGGGAAGGTTTTCGGGAAGCCGCTTGCCGGGGACAGTGCCGACTTCGGGGAATGTTCGCAGCACGTCCGCTGGTTCTTCCTCGCCTGTATAGATGGTGACGGCGCCGAAGTCGTCGTGTGGGCCAAGTGTCGCAGCGCTCAATCCCAGAATCTCTGACTCCGGGAGCGTCTCCGGAGGTATCTCCAGCCGCCGTTTCGCGACGTTCCACAGCGCGTAGGACGGCCCGCCCCGGTTCTGAACCGCCCACAGGTAACCGCCCCCTGGGCTGAAGCGCAGTTCGCTGGGATCGCCCTTGTCCGAGTCCTCTGTTCTCGGCACGACCGCCCCGCCGCCGAGCCGCTTGCCGGTGCGCAGGCTCCACAGGTGGATACCGTTCCTGCCCAGTGCGAGGGTGTCGCCGTCCGGGCTAAGGGCGGCGCTGAAGGGGCCTTGCCCAACCCCGGTGAAGGTCCTGATCGTCTTGCCGGTGCTGACGTCGTAGGCGGTCACCTTGTCTGCGCCTGCGCTGACCAGTATCCGGCCGTCGATGCTCAGCGCTCGCCCCTCGTTGGCGAGCGCCGGGTCTTTGAAGACGCGTTGCTCCTGCTGAGCCAGTGCGCTGAACACTGCGGCTCTCGCCTCCGGGACCTGGGCGATGCGATAGGCGGCGACGCTCAGCAGCATCGCTTTCACCGGGTCGCTGTCGCGCAACGCGTCGGCCTGCAGGGCAACCCGTCGAGCGGCAGCCTGAGCACGCTGCTCAGCCAGACGCCGGTCGCTGACTGCGAGCCGCCGGTTGCTCGCCTCACTTCTGCGCGCCTGCTGCCAGGCGAACAGTCCACCGGTGAGCGCGCCCACGAGCAGAATCGTCACCGTGCCTGCCAGCAGTCTGCGCCGCCGGCCTTGCCGTGCCGACTCGGCGCTGCTTCGTCGGAGGAACTCTTTCTCCAGGGAGTTGAGCGTCAGGCGGGTCGACGCCGTCCAGGCCAGCGCGGCGTGCAACGCACTGCCCCTCAGCAGGTCCTCGGCCAGGCGCCCGTTCGCCGCCCAGCGGCGGGCGGCCTCGCCGAGCCGGCGGTGACGGTCGATCGACTCGTGATCGGACTTGACCCATTCATGGAGGCGCGGCCAGGCCCGCAGCAGCGCGGCCTTGCCCAAGGTGACAGTGCCGGCATCCAGGCGGACCAGCGACGCCCGATCGAGTGCCTCGAGCACCCGCTGGGCCTCATCCGCGTCGGGCCGCCCCTCGACGAGCTCACCGAGGGTTGCGCTGCGCGCCACCTCCTCACCGTCTCGCACATCTACCAGGCGCAACAGCAGATCGCGTGCCACCTCGCGCTCGGTCGGCGGCAGCGCCGCGTAGATCCTTTCCGCGACCACGCCGAGCGCGGGTTCCGCTGTCAGGGAGTCCGGAGGCCGTACGCCTGCGGCGGCCTGCGTGCCGTCGGTGAGCAGGGCGCTTCCGGCGCCGGTTCCGCCGAGAAGGGTCAGTAGGAGCTGCTGGGCGGAGGGGCGGGCGACCGGGTCCTTGGACAGGGCGGCGGCGGCGAGTTCGCGCAGCCCTGTGGGCAGCGCGTCCAGATCGGGATGCTGGGTCAGCAGCCGGTTGATCACCGCGACCGGTGTGGGTCCGTCGAACGCGTCGCGGCCCGTGGCGGCGAACAGGACCACCGCTGCCCAGGCGAACACGTCGGCCGCCGGCTCGGCCTGCCCGCCGGAGAACAGCTCGGGCGCCATGTAGGCGGGGGTACCCATGAGTCCCTCGGTGGTGCCGGTCGTCACTCCGGCCGCACGCGCGATGCCGAAGTCGATGACTCGGGGGCCGTCAGGGCCGAGCAGCACGTTCTCCGGTTTGAGGTCGCGGTGCACCACCCCGGCTCCGTGAATGGCGGTCAGCGCGGTGGCGATGCCGACGGCGAGCCGGTGCAGCGCCTCGGCGCCCAGAGGCCGTCCTTCACGCACCGCCCGGCGCAGGCTCGGGCCGGGGACGAACTCGCTGACGATGTACGGGCGGTCACTGTCCAGATCATGCCCGACCACCCGAGCGGTGCAGAACGGCGGCACCCGCTCGGCCGCCTGCACTTCCTTGGCGAATCGCCGCCGCAAGGATTGGTCTCCGGCGAGGTAGGCGTGCAGCACCTTGACGGCGACCCGGTTGGCGGCCTCGTCGTACGCCTCATAGACAACGCCCTGCCCACCCGATCCCAGCCTGGTCGCCAGCCAGTACCGGCCTAGACGTAACGGACCCTCCGAGCCCGATGCCTCCGATTCCATAAGCTTTAGATCCGCGAGGGGCTCGCTCGGTTGTCCGCATCGTCCTCGAGACCCGTTCGCTGATCGCTCCGATACGTGGACGACGGCTTCGTCCCGGGCGCCGGGGATCCCCTGGCTGTATTGACCCGCAGGGTTGTTGACGCGGGTCGACACACCTAGAAGCCGTTGGAGAAGTCCCCGGAGAAGTCCTCCGCGGAGTCGCCGGCCGGGGGCACCGCGACGCGCTCCACACGGATCGAGTGCACCTCGTCGCGGGGCACCACCACCTCGTAGGCGCCGTGGTCGACCAGCCAGTATCCGAGCGCCTCCGCCTTCATGCCGCTGTGCCCGGTGTAGGCGATGTGGAGGCCGCCTTCCGGGCCGTCGTCCTCGTCGAGCACGAGGCACGGCTCGCCGCCGAACGCCCCCACCGTACGCAGCAGGGTGAGCCACTCGAGGTCCGAGCGGCCGACCTGGAGCCGCCAGTAACCGCCGGCCTTGGTGAAGCCCTCCTCGGGCGACTCGCTGAACAGCACCACGTCGCCGCCGTCCGGCCCGATCGCCGCGGCGTACGTCTGGTCCCGGTAGCGGGCGATGAACCCCAGCCCGACGGGCTCGAGCTCGCTCATGACGCCGGCCGCCAGGTCAGGCCGTCGTACCCGGCGAAGGGCCGCTCGCCCGACCCGGTGAGGTGGACGATCTCGGCGCCGGCCGGGATGGGCATCGGCATCGTGTGGAACTGGGGGACCATCTGCTCACGTGAGGCCGTGTAGCCGTTTCCGGTGAACGGGGGTGAATCGCTCCAATCCCCGCCCATGTGCGGGCCGTACGGGACGACGTAGGTGTCGATGTCCCGCGCGTTCCACCGCATGATGTACAGCTCGGGCACTTTGGGGGTCAGCTCCGATCCTTCGAAGCACAGGTCGAGGGCCTCGATGAGCGCGGCGGGGGTGGTCAGGCGGCCACAGTCCTGCACGCGGTACACGTACCCGGAGATGATCGTCCGCTTACCCGACAGGTACGGCACGAGCAGCCGCGGCGGGATCACCTTCTGCATCTGGATCCTGCTTCCCGGCTCGCTCATGGGCCCAAGTTTACGATCTGCCGACTCCGAGTCGGCGATGTTCCAGTGACGGAAGGGTCGCCCGCACGCTTTCCGTCAGCCGGGGGTCGATCTCCCCGACCTGTACGGCGTGGCCGGGGCCGAGGTCGTGCCGGACCACGCCCATCGGGTCGACCAGCATGCTCCGGCCCACCCCGAACCCGTCCCGCGCCTCCGGGTTGGGAGCCTGGCCGACCGCGATCGTCCACGTGGTGTTCTCGATGGCCCTGGCTCTCACCAGGGTGACCCAGTGGTCCTCCTTCATCGGCCCGGCGCCCCAGGCCGCGATGACCGCGAACGCGTCGGCGCCCCGGTCGACCAGCGCCCGGGTCAGCTCGGGGAAACGGACGTCGTAGCAGGTCACGAGGCCCAGCCGCAGCCCGGCCAGCTCCACGACCGCCGGGGCGTCGCCTGGCGCCACGAGCTGCGACTCCCGCGCCCCGAACGAGTCGAACAGGTGGATCTTCCGGTAGGCGGCCGCGATCTCGCCGTCCGCGCGGACGGCGACGGCCGTGTTGTGCACCCGCCCGCCCCCCGCCGGCTCGAAGACGCCCGCGACCACCGCCACGCCGTTTTCACGCGCCGCCTCGGCCAGCCCGGTCACGAAGGGCCCGTCCAGCGGCTGCGCGGTCTCCGTCACCCCCGGGCCGAACCGGGTCAGCGTCGCCTCGGGGAAGACGGCGAGGTCGGCGCCGCGCGCGAGGGCGAGGGCGTCACGGACGGCCTCCAGGTTCGCCTTGGGGTCGTGCGCGATCGGTATCTGGCACAGGGCAACACTCGTCACGGCCCCCAGTCTGCCCGTTGGGGACCGGTCGCCACCAGGTCGCCGAGCGCCAGACCCATTCCAGCGGGCCGTACCTGTGACGGGCGAGCCACCATCGGCTGAACGCGGCCTGCGCGGCCACGGTGACCCCGCTGACGGCCACGATCGCCGTCCCCGTGCCGTCCCTCACCAGGATCGGCATGGCCAGCAGGATGACCGCCGTCCCCGTCAGGTAGTTGGTGAGCGCCATCCTGCCGAGCGCCTCGAAGAGGCTCGCCCGGCCCGTCCGCCGCGCGAGCAGCAGGAATCCGCTCGCGTACGCCGCCGCGCCGGTCAGCGCCGCCGCCTGGTAGACCCCGCCGCCCGGGGGCCCGTGGTTCCACCACCACGTGAGCGGCACGGTGACCACCACGGCCGCGGCGAAGGCCGCCGGGCCGGGCCGCCGCTCCTGCCCGCCGTACTCGACGGTCGCGAGGCCGAGCAGGAACAACGCCGCGATCAGCACGTACGGCTCGCCGCCGATGAGCGCGACGGCCGTCGTCCCCGCGCCGAGCAGCAGCACGGCCGGCGCGGGCAGGACGGCCGCCGGCAGGAGGAGGAAGGCCCCCAGGGCGGCGTACGGCAGGAGCACGTCCCCGGAGTTGACCAGGCGATGGGCGGCGCCGAAGGCGGCCAGGACGGCGAGCCGCCGAAGCAGCACCCGATGGGGCCGTTCGGCGCGCTCCCGCGCGGAGCGGAGGAACAGGGCGAACCCGATGCCGAACAGGAACGAGAAGATCGGGTAGAAGCGGCTCTGGAAGAGGTTGGTCATCACCCAGTCGATCGAGGTCGGCCCCCGATGGGCGCGGGTGTGCTGCCAGGTGTTGACCAGCATGATCCCGCACACCGCCAGCCCGCGAAGCGCGTCGAGTGACCGGATCCTGCCGGCCGGCGCCGTCACGTCAGTCCCTCCCCGAGCGCGGTGGTCCCAGCATGCGTACTCTGGTGCCCGTGACCGCTGCCCTCACGCCTGGGCCTCCATAGCGGACGCATTGTCCCAGTCGCGGTTTCCGGTCGCGGTTTCCGGTCGCGCTCAGGGCCGGAGCGGCGGGGCGGCCCGGTTGTAAAGTGGCCGCTGTGGGTGAGCCGCTGGTGGGACGGATGCGTGAGTTCGGCACGACCGTCTTCGCGACGATGACGAAGCTGGCCGTGGAGACCGGGGCGATCAACCTGGGCCAGGGCTTTCCGGACACCGACGGGCCGCAGCGCATGCTGGAGCACGCCGCCGAGGCGATCCGCGGAGGGTTCAACCAGTACCCGCCCGGCCCCGGCGTCCCCGAGCTGCGGCAGGCCGTCTCCGACCACCGCAAGCAGTGGTACGGCCTGGCCTACGACCCGGACGGGGAGGTCCTCGTCACGGTCGGCGCCACGGAGGCGATCACCGCCGCCGTCCTGGCCCTCTGCGAGCCGGGCGACGAAGTCGTCGTCTTCGAGCCCTACTACGACTCGTACGCGGCGGCCGTCGCGATGGCCGGGGCGGTACGCAGGGCCGTCACGTTGCGCGTGGACGCCGGCCGCTTCACCTTCGACCCCGCCGAGCTGGAGGCCGCCGTCGGCCCCCGCACGCGGGCGATTTTGGTCAACTCGCCGCACAACCCGACCGGCACCGTCTTCACCCGGGAGGAGCTGGAGGTCGTCGCACGCGTCTGCCAGGAGCGCGACCTGATCGCGATCACCGACGAGGTCTACGAGCACCTCACCTTCGACGGGGTCGAGCACGTGCCCCTCGCCACGCTCCCGGGGATGCGGGAGCGGACGGTGATGATCTCCTCGGCCGGCAAGAGCTTCAGCGTGACCGGCTGGAAGACCGGGTGGATCTGCGCCCCGGCGCCGCTGGTCGCGGCCGCGCAGACGGTCAAGCAGTTTCTCACGTTCACCGCCTCCGCCCCCTGGCAGCTCGCCGTGGCGTACGCCCTGCGGGAGGAGATGGCCTGGGTCGCCGCGCAGCGGGCGGCGCTGGAGGCCAAACGCGACCGGCTGGCCGCGGGCCTGGAGGCGGCCGGTTTCGGCGTGCTCCGCCCGGCGGGCACCTACTTCGTCCAGACCGACATCCGGCCGCTCGGCTTCGCCGACGGCCTGGAGCTGGCCCGGCGGCTGCCCGAGCTGGCCGGGGTGGTGGCCATCCCGACCCAGGTGTTCTACGACCACCCCGGCCGGGGCCGGCACTTCCTGCGGTTCGCCTTCTGCAAGAGGGACGAGGTCATCGACGAGGCCGTGACCCGCCTGCGGCGCCTCGGCGGGACGGCCCGCCCGGCCGTCTAACCGGCCTGCGCCGCGAGGCGGCGGTTCCGCAGGCGGGACACCCGGGCGACGCCGTAGGCGACGACAGGGGTCGCCATCCACAGGAGCGGGACCACGTCGGCCATCCACGCGGCGGCGACGGCGGTCAGCGCCCAGAAGGCCCCGATGCCCCAGTCGACCCGGCCCTCCGTGCGCAGGCGGCTCAGGTCGGAGCCTTCCCGGTAGAGCCCCTGGCGGAGGACCAGGCCGATCATGGTTCCCTGGCACAGCATCAGGAGGGCCTCGGTGCCCGCGAACAGGGCGATCGCCGTCGCCCTGCCGCCCCCCGCCGCCTCGTCGGGCAGCCTGTTGACGTCGCCGAAGAGCGAGGTCACGTACGGCAGGCACGCCACCAGGAACAACAGCGGCAGGTGCAGTGTGATCACGGCCTGAGACAGCCGGGCGACCTGGTCGAACAGCCGGTGGTGCGCCCGCCAGGCGACCCACAGCATGCCGAAGGCGATGCCGAAGGCGACGAACGAGCTGACGTGTTCCCCCAGGAACGCGGGCAGCCGCATGCGGTCCTCGCCCTCGGGGCGCGGCAGTTCCAGGGCGAGCAGCGTTATGGCGATCGCGAAGATCGCGTCGGCGAAGACGCCGACCCGCTCGTGGGTGAGCCCGGGGCGTACCTCCGGCGTGGTCATGGCGATCTCCGTTGTCCCGCGGCGTCAGGCGATCATTCCGTCAGGCCGATCATTGTGGCAGACGCGGCCCGTGCGAAGGGCCGCCCCGGGGCTCCCCGCGTCAGTCCCCGGCGTCAGTCCCCGCGGCCGTGCATCGCCCGGGTGAGCACGTAGGCGATGTTGACGAAGGCCACCACCCCGAAGACGAGCAGGAAGCCGAGCGTCGTGCCGCCCTGGCTCGCGATGATGGCGACGAGCGGGATGGACAGCGCGAGGGAGCCCAGGCCCAGGGCCATCTGGGCCCAGTCGAGCGGGGGGCGCCGGGTCTTCTGACGGGCCAGGCGGTCGTCGATGAGCGCGTTGACGCGGTCGACGAGGGCTTCGGCGAGTTCGAGTTCGTACTGCGGGCCGAGCTCGCGCCGTGCGGCGAAGGCCGCGGCCAGCTCGCTGGGTTCCATCTTCTCGGGGGGCATGCCGCGATTGTCCCGCCGCCGGAGCCCCGGACGGAAGGGCGCGGCGGCGTATACCGGCGCCGCTTGGTGATTGTTGCCGAGGAACCCGTCAGCGGTGGGCGACAGTCGCCAATGTAGGTATGCGGGTGGGTGGATAGCTTCGCGATGTGGGCGGACGCGTACTGATCGCATTGGGCGGCAACGCCATGACGGCTCCCGACGGGAGCGCGTCACCCGCCGACCAGCACCGCGCCATCGGCGAGGCCATGACCCACGTCGCGAGCCTCATCGGCGCCGGGCACGAGGTCGTCCTGACCCACGGCAACGGTCCGCAGGTCGGCAACATCCTGCTGAAGAACCAGCTCACCGCGCACGTCGTGCCGCCCGTCCCGCTGGACTGGTGCGTCGCGCAGACGCAGGGCACGCTCGCCACCCTCATGATGAACGCCCTGGAACGGGCGACGGCGCCCCAGGGGGTACGCGTCGCCGCCGTGGTGACCAGGACGCTCGTGGACGCGGCGGATCCCGCGTTCGCCGACCCGGTGAAGCCGATCGGGCAGTACTTCCCGGAGGCGGAGGCCCGCCGCTTCGAGAGCCAGGGGCAGACCTGGCGGCGCTTCCCGCGCGGCTGGCGGAGGGTCGTGGCCTCACCGGACCCGGTGGAGATCCTGGACGCTCCCGCCGCCATCGCGCTCATGGAGGCCGGGTACACCGTGGTGGCCGCGGGAGGCGGGGGAGTGCCCCTCGTCCGTGGAGCGGACGGCACGCTGCGCGGCGTCGAGGCCGTCGTCGACAAGGACCTCGCCGCCGCCGCGCTGGCGCGCGCCGTAGGGGCCACCGATCTGGTGATCGCGACCGACGTGCCGAACGCCCTCATCGGGTATGGCACGCCGGGGGCCCGGCCCATCGAGGCGGTGACCGTACGCGAACTGCGCGAGCTCAGGGACGCCGGGCACTTCGCGAGCGGGAGCATGGGCCCCAAGGTGGAGGCCGCGCTGCGCTTCGCCGGGGACGGCGGCCGGCGGGCAGTGATCACCTCGTTGGAGCACATCGGCGAGGCGCTATCCGGAAATATCGGTACAAGGGTGTCCAGAGGGGTGGAGAGATAGATGCCGGATCCGATCGAGGTGCGGAAGGTGCCCATCGAGAGCGTCACCGACGCCTCCGGGCTCGCCAAGCTGATCGACGAGGGGGTCATCGAGGCCGACCGGGTGCTGGCGGTGATCGGCAAGACCGAGGGCAACGGCGGTGTGAACGACTACACCCGCATCCTCGCCGACCGGGCCTTCCGTGAGGTGCTGCTGACCAGGGGCACACGCACCCCCGAGGAGGTCGCGCAGGTGCCCCTCGTCTGGTCCGGCGGCACGGACGGCGTGCTCAGCCCGCACGCGACGGTCTTCGCGACCCTCGACCCGGCCCTGGCCGTGCCCACCGACGAGCCGCGCCTCAGCGTCGGCGTGGCGATGAGCGAGGTCATCCTCCCCGAGGACATCGGCCGGCCCGCGATGGTGGAGAAGGTCGCCGCCGGCGTGCGGGAGGCCATGAAGATCGCCGGAATCGACGACCCGGCGGACGTCCACTACGTGCAGACCAAGACCCCGCTGCTCACCTTGTCCACGATCACCGACGCTAAGGAGCGCGGCCAGACGGTGGTCACCGAGGACACGCTCAAGTCGATGGACATCTCCAACTCGACCACCGCGCTCGGCATCGCGGTGGCCCTCGGGGAGATCGAGACGCCGGCGGCCGAGCAGATCCACAAGGACCTGTCGCTCTACTCGTCGGTCGCCTCCTGCTCCAGCGGCGTCGAGCTCGACCGCGCCCAGATCGTGGTGGTCGGCAACGTGCGCGGAGTCGGCGGCCGCTACCGGGCCGGTCACTCCGTCATGAAGGACGCGCTCGACGCCGACGGCATCTGGGAGGCCGTACGCGGCGCCGGGATCGAGCTGCCCGAGCGGCCCCACCCCTCCGACCTGGGCGGCCGCCTGGTCAACCTCTTCATCAAGTGCGAGGCCGACCCCTCGGGGCGGGTGCGCGGCCGCCGCAACATCATGCTCGACGACTCCGACGTCCACTGGCACCGGCAGATCAAGGCCACGGTCGGCGGCGTCGCCGCATCGGTGGCCGGGGACCCGGCCGTGTTCGTCTCCGTGGCTGCCGTCCACCAGGGGCCCTCCGGCGGCGGGCCCGTCATCGCCATCGCCGACCTCTCCTGACCCGCCGCCCCGATCCCGTCCCGCTCTCCGCGAGGTCAGGCCCGGAGGGCGGGACGGCCGGGGGGCTGCCCCCGGCGCCGGGGCCGGCGCCGAGGGCAGCGGGTAGGCTCGCCAGACATGCCGGCGATTGCGCAGCCCCTGCGGCCCGACGACGACGGTGGCGCCGACGCGGCGGTCACCGCCGCCCTGTCGGCGTTCCAGGCCGGTACAGCCACGGCCGCCGACGTGCTGGCGGCCCTCGCCGCCAGCCGGCTGCTCGTGCCCGTGGTGGCCCTGCTCACCGAGTCCGAGGTGGGGGAGCACGGCCTGCGGCAGGAGAAGGAGAGCGAGATGGCCCTCCCCAAGCTGGTCGGCGCGGACGGCCGGGAGGCCGTGCTCGCGTTCACCGGCGCCGGGCCCATGCGCGGCTGGCGGCCCGACGCCCGTCCCGTGCAGGCGACCGCCCCGCAGGTCTGCCAGGCTGCCCGCCACGAGGAGGCGGCGGCCGTGGTCGTCGACGTCGCGGGGCCGGTGCCGTTCGTGATCGAGGGCGACATGCTGCGGGCGCTGGCGGCGATCGAGGAGGCCAAGCGCGACGCCTCGGCGATCGAACGGCTGGCGCGCGAGGTGCCCGGCGTCACCGTGGCCCGCATCGGCGGGCCTCGCGGAGGTTGGTGGGCGAGGCTGCGGCGCCGCTAGGGTCGGCCCGTGTCGCTCCCCACCCCAGGCCCGGTTCCCCTCCCCACCCCAGCGGGCGTACCTCTGGGAACGCCCGGTCTGATCGCTGTGGCCGCCGTCATCGGGCTGGTCGCGGGCTCGTACGCCCGCGCCCTGGCGGCCGGCTTCCGCGACGAGGCGGGCGATCACCGTGAGGAGGCCCGTTCGGCGTTCCTGGCTGCGGTCCGCGCCGTGCCCGTCCCCCGCAGGCCGTACGTGCTGGAGGCCGCGACCGCGGCGGCCGCCGCGCTGGTGGCCTGGCAGGTGCGCGACGGCTGGGTCCTGGCCGCGTGGCTGTACGCCGTGGCGGCGGGGGCCGCCCTCGCCGCCGTCGACTGGCGGACATGGCGGCTGCCGGACGCCATCACCCTGCCGTCGTACCCGATCCTGCTGGCCCTGCTCGCGCCGTCCGGCCGCCTCCTCGCCGCCGTGGCCGCGGCGTGCGCCCTCGCAGCCGTGTACGCCGTGCTCTGGTTCGCCCGCCCGACCGGCCTCGGCCTCGGGGACGTCAAGCTCGCGGGGATCATCGGCCTGGTGGCCGGGGCGCTCGGCGTCCAGGCGACGATCACGGCGGGCATGGCCGGTTACCTGTTCGGCGCCGTGTACGCGGTGGGCCTCCTCCTCACCCGGCGCGCGACGCGCGGCAGCGAGTTCCCCTTCGGGCCGTTCATGCTCGCCGGCGCGCTGGCGGCGGTGTTCGTACCCGGCTGAGGGAGATCGCTGGGACATTCCCGCCATGTCGCTGTGATGCCGCATCGGGAGACACGTGGAAGACTTGTCACCATGTTGCGCTGGTTGACCGCCGGGGAGTCGCACGGCCCCGAGTTGCTCGCGATCCTGGAAGGCCTGCCCGCGGGGGTGGAGGTGACCACCGCCCACCTCGACGAGGCGCTGCGCCGCCGCCGCCTCGGCTACGGCCGCGGGGCGCGGATGAAGTTCGAGCAGGATGTGGTGACCATCTCCGGCGGCGTACGGCACGGCCGCACGCTCGGCTCGCCCGTGGCCATCCGGGTGGGCAACACGGAGTGGCCGAAGTGGGAGACCGTGATGGCCGCCGACCCGGTCGACCCCGCGATCCTCGAAGGGCAGGCGCGCAACGCGCCCCGATCACGCCCGCGCCCCGGCCACGCCGACCTCGCGGGCATGCAGAAGTACGGCTTCGACGACGCACGCCCGGTGCTCGACCGGGCCAGCGCCCGGGAGACCGCCGCCCGGGTGGCGCTGGGCCAGGTGGCCCGCGCCTTCCTCAGGCAGGCCCTGGGAGTGGAGATCGTCAGCCACGTCGTCGCGATCGGCGAGGCGTCGGCCCCGCGTGAGACGATCCCCGGCCCCGGCGACATGGACGTCGTCGACGCCGACCCCGTGCGCTGCTTCGACCCTGCCGCCGGCGCGGCCATGGTCGCCGAGATCGACAAGGCCCACAAGGAGGGCGACACGCTCGGCGGCGTCGTCGAGGTCGTCGCCCACGGCCTGCCGCCGGGCCTCGGCAGCTACACCCACTGGGACCGGCGGCTCGACGCCCGCCTCGCCGCCGCGCTCATGGGAATCCAGGCGATCAAGGGCGTCGCGGTCGGCGACGGCTTCGAGACCGCCCGCCGCCCCGGCTCCCGGGCGCACGACGAGATCGAGAACACCGCCGACGGCGTCCACCGGATGACCAACCGGGCCGGTGGGATCGAGGGCGGCATGACCAACGGCGAGCCGTTGCGGGTCAGCGCGGCGATGAAGCCCATCTCGACCGTGCCCCGCGCGCTGGCCACCGTCGACGTGCTCACCGGTGAGCCGGCCAAGGCCCACCACGAGCGGTCCGACGTGTGCGCCGTGCCCGCCGCGGCCATCGTGGCCGAGGCCATGGTGGCGCTCGTGCTGGCCGACGCCGCCCTCGAGAAGTTCGGCGGCGACTCCGTCGAAGAGGTGGCCCGCAACCTGGCGGGTTACCTCTCCTCCCTGGTGATCAAGTAATAAGGTCTGTGATCATGCAATCGGCGACTCAACGACCCGCCGCGGTGCTCATCGGCCCGCCGGGCTCCGGGAAGTCCACTGTCGGGCAGCTCCTCGCCGCCCGTCTCGGCGTGCCGTTCCGCGACACCGACAGCGACGTCGAGACGGTCGCCGGCAAGCCGGTGAGCGACGTCTTCGTCGAGGACGGCGAGGAGAGGTTCCGCGAGCTGGAGGCGGAGGCCGTACGGGCCGCCCTCGACGGGCACGAGGGCGTCCTGTCGCTGGGCGGTGGGGCGATCATGCACGAGCCCACCCAGAAGCTGCTCGCCGGCCAGCGGGTCGTCTACCTGCAGGTGGGGCTCGACCAGGCGGTCCGCAGGGTGGGGCTCGGGTCGGCCAGGCCGCTGCTCGTGCTCAACCCGCGCAGCAGGCTGCGCGCCCTGATGGAGGAGCGCCGCCCCGTCTACGAGCGGCTCGCCGTCCTCACGGTCGGCACCGACGACCGCGAGCCCGAGGACGTCGCCGACGAGATCGCGGCGGCGCTGTGACCGCGACGCGCATCACCGTGCAGGGGGACGCCCCCTACGACGTCGTCGTCGGCACCGGCGTGCTGGCCGAGCTGCCGGGCCTGGTCGGCCCGGGCGCGCGGACCGTCGCCGTGGTGCACCCGGCCGGCCTGCCCGAGATCGCCCGCCCCGTCTGCGGGTCGCTGGAGGCCGCCGGCCACGAGGTCGTCGCGCTGCCCGTGCCCGACGGCGAGGGCGCCAAGACCGTGCACGTCGCCGCCGAGCTGTGGTCGGCCTTCGGCCGCTACGGCGTCACCAGGTCCGACGCGGTCGTCGGCGTCGGCGGCGGGGCCACCACCGACCTGGCCGGGTTCGTGGCCGCCACCTGGCTGCGCGGAGTCAAGCTCGTCCAGGTGCCGACCACGCTGCTCGCCATGGTCGACGCCGCCGTCGGCGGCAAGACCGGCATCAACACCCCCGAGGGCAAGAACCTCGTCGGCTCCTTTCATCCGCCTGCCGGTGTGCTGTGCGACCTGGCCACATTGGTGAGCGTCCCGCGGCAGGACTACGTCGCCGGGCTCGCCGAGATCGTCAAGGGCGGCTTCATCGCCGACCCGACGATCCTCATGCTGATCGAGGACGACCCGGCCGGCGCCTGCACCCCCGAGGGCGAGCACACCCGCGAGCTGATCGAGCGGAAGATCCGCGTCAAGGCCGACGTCGTGGGCGCCGACCTGCGCGAGAGCGGCCTGCGCGAGATCCTCAACTACGGGCACACGCTCGCCCACGCCATCGAGCGGGTCGAGGACTACCACATCAGGCACGGCGAGGCCGTGGCCATCGGCCTCGTCTACGCCGCCGAGCTCTCCCGGCTGGACGGCCGTGTCGGCAGGGACGTCGTCGACCGGACCCGCTCCATCCTCAGGTCGGTCGGGCTGCCCACGGCGTACCGCCGGGAGGCCTGGCCCGAGCTGCGCGACCACATGCGGGTCGACAAGAAGAGCCGGGGCGCGGTGCTGCGCTTCGTCGTGCTCGACGACATCGCCCGGCCCGCGAGGCTGGAGAACCCGTCGGAGGAGCTGCTCGAGGCGGCCTATCAGGAGGTCTGCCGATGATGCCGGTGCTCGTGCTCAACGGCCCCAACCTCGGCCGGCTGGGCAGCCGGGAGCCCGACGTGTACGGCGCGCACACCTTCGAGGACCTGTCCGCCCTGTGCCGGGAGATCGGGCGGGAGCTGGGCCTGTCCGTCGAGGTCCGGCAGACCGACGACGAGGCCGAGCTGGTCGGGTGGATCCACGAGGCCGCCGACACCCGCACGCCGGTCGTGCTCAACCCGGCCGCCTTCACGCACTACTCGTACGCCCTCCGGGACGCGATCGCGCAGCGCACGGCGCCGCTCGTCGAGGTGCACATCAGCAACCCGAACGCCCGGGAGGAGTTCCGCCACACGTCTGTCGTGGCGGCGGTGGCCACCGGCACGATCGCCGGGTTCGGCATGCGGTCGTACGAGTTGGCGCTGCGCGCGATCGCTGATACGCAGGAGTAGCAAAAAAGCGCGAGCAAGGCGGGAACGATGGGTTACAGGTCGTACGTGGCGGTCGGCGACAGCTTCACCGAGGGGCTGAACGACCCGCTCCCCGAAGGCGTGAGCCAGGACTTAGGGCCGGTGACCCGGTATCGCGGCTGGGCCGACCGGGTGGCCGAGCGGCTCGCCGTCCTCGAGCCGGACTTCCGCTACGCCAACCTGGCGGTGCGGGGCAAGCTGATCGACCAGGTGGCCGCCGAGCAGGTGCCCCGGGCGGTGGCCCTCAAGCCCGACCTGATCAGCTTCTGTGCGGGAGGCAACGACCTGATCCGTCCCGGCGCCGATCCCGACCGGATGGCCAAGAAGGTCGCCGCAGCCGTGCGGGAGCTGCGCGGCACCGGTGCCGACGTCGTCATGTTCACCGGCACCGACCCGCGCGACACCCCGATCATGCGGCGGCTGCGCGGCAAGTTCGCGATCTTCTTCATGCATGTCCGCTCGATCTCCGACCTGTACGGCTGCCGCCTCGTGGACATGTGGTCGATGCAGGGGCTGCGCGACTGGCGGGCGTGGAGCGAGGACCGGCTGCACATGAACGAGGTGGGCCACCGGCTGGTCGCCGCCAAGGTGCTGCACGTTCTCGAGGCCCCTGGCGAGGACGACTGGCGCATGACCTGGCCTCCGCGTGAGCGGATCGACCCACGCGTCAAGCGGCGCGAGGACGCGCAGTGGCTGCGGGAGCACCTCGGCCCCTGGGTCGGACGGCGCATCCGCGGCACCTCCTCCGGCGACGGCCTCGACCCCAAGCGGCCGGATCTGAAGCCTCTCGGCTGAGCCGGGGCTCGCCGGCATCTCTTGCCTGCGGGCCGAGTCAGGACAGCCCGGCAGGCCGCCCGATCGGAGATCGAACGGCCTGCCGGGGTCGGCGACGGCTCTCGGTCAGCCGATGCCGTTGCCGGGGACGTCGTACTGCCAGCCGTTGGACCAGTACCAGTGCTTGAGGGATCCGTCGGTGCCGCGGGCGAAGACCTGCAACGCC